>CALHQV010000027.1 GCA_938038035.1 uncultured Gemella sp.
TGTATAATTTTCCTTGCAAAGCAAACAAAACTCCCTATAACACAATCAGTTTTTATTTTTTTATAAAATATTGACATTATAATGTGTGAGTAATATATAACTAATGAAAATATTTGAAATAATATTTTAACATTCTTCATTTTAGATTTCTGTTGTACTTTTAAAATTTATATGGTAAAATTTACTTGTGTGTTACATGATACACGCAACATATACTAGGAGGACAAAAAAGTGTCAGCACTTTGGCAAGAAATTTTATTTTCTTTTTTAGGAGGTCTTGGTTTATTCCTATTCAGTATTAAATACATGGGGGACGGACTTCAATTAATAGCCGGGGAGAAAATGCGATATGTTTTAGATAAATACACATCTAAACCACTTATGGCTGTCTTAGCCGGAATTATAGTTACGATACTTATTCAGTCAAGTACAGGAACAATCGTAATTACTATAAGTTTAGTAGGAGCTGGATTATTAAAAACGAAACAAGCAATTGCTATTGTTATGGGTTCTAATATCGGAACAACATTAACATCATTCATTATCGGATTTAATATATCTAAATATGCGCTACCTTTATTATTCTTAGGAGCGGCATTTTTATTTTTTACTCGTGCTAAAGTTGTAAATAATATTGGTCGTGTAATTTTTGGATTTGGGGGAATTTTTTACGCCTTAAAAATGATGTCTACAGCAATGGGACCTATGAGAGATATGGCTTGGTTCCAAAACATATTAACGCATATTAATGATAGCGCGGTAGTAGGGGTAGGAGTAGGTACATTTTTAACAGTATTGATTCAATCATCTGCAGCGACTATTGCGATTCTACAAAACCTGTATGCAGATGGTGCTTTAAGTTTACAAGGGGCATTACCAGTATTATTTGGAGATAATATCGGAACAGCGATTACAACAGCTGCATTAGCTATGGTTGGAAGTAATATTGCTGCAAAACGTGTAGCAGCATCACACGTATTATTTAACGTTATCGGTACTATTATCTGTTTAATAGCGTTAGTACCTTATGGCGCTTTTATTCAATATTTAGAAACAACACTAGGTTTAGAACCAAAAATGACTATTGCATCAGCACATGGTACATTTAATATTTTAAATACAATATTACAATTCCCATTCATTAGTCTATTAGTAGTTATTGTAACAAAAATTATTCCAGGTGAAGATGAGCAAATCAAATACAGTACACAATATCTTGATAAATCACTTATTGCAAGTGCGCCAGCAGTTGCATTAGGTCAAGTACAAAAAGAATTTGTAGAAATGTTAGTTTTATCTAAAAAAAGCTTACGTAACTCAGTAGAGTACTTTATGAATCGTGATGAACAGTTACGAGAAAAAGGTGAAACTTATGAAGATGCAATTAACAATTTTGATGAGCAAATGACAGATTATTTAACATTATTATTTAGAGAAAAACTAAGTCCAAAAGAAGGGCTTATAGCTTCAACGTTATTAGACGGTACTCGTGACGTAGAAAGAATTGGAGATCACGCTAGAGATATAGTACTATCAGTTGATTATCAGATTAGAAAGAAATTAAAATTTTCGGATGAAGCAAAAGCAGAAGTACAAGAAATGTATGAACTTTGTAATGATGTAATTTTAAAAACTATAAAATCACTAGAAGAAAACAACATAGCGTTAGCAGGTGCAGCATTAGCAGCTTGTGAAAATATTTATGCACTTGAAAAAAATGCGCGTAAACAACATACTCAACGTATGAAAGATGGAATTTGTGAAATTCCAGCGGGAGTAGTGTTTATGGATTTAATCCAGCACTTTACTCGTGTATGCGAACATACTAGAAATATTCTAGAAAAAGAGATTCAAGGTCATTTATAATTATGTCAAATAAACAAAAAATATATATTATATTATTTGTTATTATGTTGTTAATAATATTAGTTTTATATAAACTATATCAATTACAATTAGTTTAGAAATTAATAAACGAAAATATAGAGAAATCAAAGTTATTTCTACTATGTTTTCGTTTTTTTCTTTGTAAATACTAGCATTCGTGATATAATAAGGTAGTCGATTTATATAAAGTTTAAGAAAATATTGAAAGGAAATAAACATGTTTCAAGATAAAAAAGTTTATACAACACAATGGGCTGGAAAAACATTAACAGTTGAACTAGGTGAAATGGCTCGCCAAGCTAACGCAGCAGTAGTAGTAAAATACGGAGATACTGTTGTATTAACGACAGCTGTAGCTTCAAAAGAAGCAAAAGATGTTGACTTCTTCCCGTTAACAGTTAACTATGAAGAAAAAATGTACGCAGTAGGGAAAATTCCAGGAGGATTTTTACGTAGAGAAGGTCGTCCAGGAACAGAAGCGACTCTTGCTGCGCGTTTAATTGATAGACCGATTAGACCATTATTTGAAGATGGATTCAGAAATGAAGTACAAGTTATTTCAACTGTATTATCAGTAGAGTATGATTGTGACCCAGTAATGGCAGCAATGCTAGGAAGTTCACTTTCACTATCAGTTTCAAATATTCCATTTAAAGGACCTATCGCTGGAGTAACAGTTGGATATGTAGATGGAGAATATGTGATTAACCCAACAGTTGAACAAATGGAACGTTCTACAGTTGATTTAAAAGTAGCTGGAACAAGTGACGCTATTAACATGGTTGAAGCAGGAGCTAAAGAAGTATCTGAAGAGATTATGTTAAATGCTATAATGTTTGGACATGAAGAAATCAAACGTTTAATCGAATTCCAACAACAAATCGTTAACGAAATCGGACAAGAAAAAATGGCTGTCGAGTTAAAAGTTATTGATGAGAATATTTATAATGAAGTACTATCAATGGCATTATCTCAAATGAAAGAAGCAATTGCTATCAAAGATAAACAAGAACGTGACGAAGCAATCTCTGCTGTTAAAGAAAAAGTTCTTGAAGTATTCGAAGAACGCGCAACAGCTGAAGATGAGTTAGATATCGTTAAAGAAGCTAAATTATCATTAGATAAAATTGTAAAAGATGAGGTTCGTCGTGAAATAACTGAAGATAAAGTTAGACCAGATGGACGTGCATTAACAGAAATTAGACCTTTAGCCTCTAGAGTGGATGTATTACCTAGAACACATGGTTCTGCATTATTCACTCGTGGTCAAACTCAATCTCTAGGTGTTGTAACATTAGGTAACCTATCAGATGAACAAATCATTGATGACCTAACTCAAGAAGAAAACAAGAGATTTATGTTACACTATAACTTCCCAGCATTCTCAGTTGGAGAAGTAGGATTTAGTCGTGCTCCAGGACGTCGTGAAATTGGTCACGGTGCTTTAGGGGAACGTGCATTAGCTCAAGTTATCCCTTCTAAAGAAGATTTCCCATACACTATTCGTATCGTATCAGAAATCTTAGAATCTAACGGATCAAGTTCTCAAGCTACAATCTGTTCTGGATCTATGGCTCTTATGGCAGCAGGAGTTCCAATTAAAGCTCAAGTAGCTGGTATTGCAATGGGATTAGTTAAGAAAGATGAGCACTACACTATTTTAACTGATATTCAAGGTATGGAAGACCACCTTGGAGATATGGACTTTAAAGTAGCTGGTACTGCGGAAGGTATTACTGCGCTTCAAATGGATATCAAAATTGATGGTTTAAGTGAGCAAATCTTAAAAGAATCATTAGAACAAGCACGTATAGGTAGATTACAAATTCTAGATCACATGAACAGCATTATCGCTGAACCTCGTCAAGAAGTTTCTACATTTGCACCGAAAATTAAAATTATTAAAATTAAACCTGAAAAAATTAAAGATGTTATTGGTTCAGGTGGTAAAGTTATCAATGAAATCATTGAAAAAACTGGTGTTAAAATTGATATCGAACAAAATGGTGACGTATTTATTTCTTCACCTGAAATTGAAGGAATTAACAAAGCAATTGAAATCATCGAAAATATTACTCGTGAAGCAGAAGTTGGTGAAATTTACCTTGCTGAAGTTAAACGTATTGAAAAATTCGGTGCTTTCGTTGAATTATTCCCAGGAGTTGATGCTTTAGTTCACATTTCTAAATTAGCTGAAGAAAGAGTAAATAAAGTTGAAGATGTAGTAAAAGTTGGAGACACTCTGAAAGTTAAAGTAATTAAAATTGATGAGAAAGGTCGAGTAGACGCAGCGGCTCATTTCTAGGAGAAATTTATGGAGTTATTTGAAAAAGAAAGACGTGGAATATATGTCTATTTTAAAAGTTTTAAAGACTTAAATAAATTAGAAAAATATGGGAACTTTATTTCTTATTCTAAAAGAGGAAGATATGCTTGTATATATGTTGATGAAAACAGATTAGGTAGCATAGTAGAAGAACTTAAGAAAAAGAAATTTGTAAAAAAAGTAGAATTATCAGGAATGTCAGACTTACATTTAAGTTTTGAGCATCTAGATAAAGATTTACAAACAAAATAAAAATATTAAAATAAGGGAGAAGCGAAAGTTATATTCTCCCTTATTTTAAAGATATCATTAATAAATACAGTATATTAGATATTTATTGCGAGGAAACATGAGAGTTATAGCAGGAAAATACAGATCTATAAAATTAAATGCTGTTGAAGGAATGAATACAAGACCGACAACGGATAAAATTAAAGAAAATTTATTCAATATGATAGATTGCTATGATTGTAAAGTATTAGACCTTTTTGGTGGGACAGGTGGCTTAGGAATAGAAGCGTTAAGTCGTGGTGCTAAGCATTCAACTTTTATTGATGGAAGTAATAATGCAATAAAAGTTATTAAAAGTAATATTGAAAAATGTAGAATAGATACTACAGATTATGCTTTATATAGAAATGATTTCAAGCGAGCATTGAAAATTTTCGGAAAAAAAGAAGAAAAATTTGATATTATTTTTCTAGATCCACCATATGATAAAGGATTAATAGATGAAGCATTACAATGTATTTTAGATAATAATTTATGTAATGATGATGCGTTAATTATTTGTGAAAAGAGTAATACAGAAGAAATCACTATTACTGATGAAAAACTTGAAGTTATAAAAGAAAAACAGTATGGAATAACAGATATAGTAATCTTTGAATATATGGAGAAATAAAAATGAAACGAAAAATAGCGATTGTACCAGGTAGTTTTGATCCTATTACTTATGGACATATAGACATAATAAAACGAAGTTCAGAGTTATTTGATGAGATTATAGTAGCTATCTTGGTAAATCCTGATAAGAAATATTTATTTTCACTTGAGGAAAGAGTGGAGATGATTGAAGAAACAATAAAAGATATTCCAAATGTAAAAGTTGATGCATTCTCAGGATTGTTAGTAAATTATGCAAAGAAGGTTGGCTCAAGTGTCATAGTTAGAGGTCTAAGAGCAGTATCTGACTTTGAATATGAGATGCAATTAACATTTATGAACAAAGCTTTGGATGAAGGAATTGAAACATTTTATATGATGGCTAATAAACAATATTCATTTATTAGTTCTAGTATTGTTAAAGGTGTTTCAGGTTTTGGAGCAGATTTATCTAAGTTTGTTCCTAAAAATGTAGAAGAGCGTTTGGAAAAAAAGATGAAAGAGAGAGGATAAAGGTGAAAAAAATCCTATTTACTGGAGGCGGGTCGGCAGGTCATGTATCTGTTAATGTGGCTTTGATTCCAGAATTCAAAAAAAATGGATACGAAATCTCTTATATTGGTAGTAAAACTGGTATAGAAAATGAGATGATAGGAAAGATTCCAGAAGTAAAATATCACAAAATAAGTTCAGGTAAATTAAGAAGATATTTTTCTTGGGAGAATTTTATTGATCCATTTAAAGTATTAAAAGGAATAGTAGATTCTTTATTAATATTGAAAAAAGAGAAACCAAATTTTGTTTTCTCAAAAGGTGGATTTGTTAGTGTTCCGGTTTGCGTGGCAGCCAAGCTACTAAGGATTCCAGTAGTCTTACATGAATCAGATTTAACACCAGGACTTGCTAATAGAATTAATATTAAATTCTGCAATCATATCTTTACAACTTTTGAAGATACACAGAGGTTTTTACCGAAAAGTAAGGCTAGTTTAATTGGTGCTATTGTAAGAGATGATATTTATACAGGGGACAAACAAAAAGCTTATGAATTAACAGGATTTAATGAAGATAAACCTGTATTATTAGTAATGGGTGGATCCCTAGGATCAAAAATTTTAAACGATTATATTTGGGGTAATATTGATCAACTTACTGAAAAATATCAAATCGTTCACCTAGTTGGAAAAGGTTTATTAAATAACAATATAGATAAAGAAGGGTATAAACAATTTGAATTTCTATCAAAAGAATTGTTTGATGTACTAAAAATTACCGATTTTGTTATTTCAAGAGCAGGTGCAAATTCTATATATGAATTTTTAGCTTTGGAATTACCTCCAATTCTTGTTCCACTTGGAACTAATCAAAGCAGAGGAGATCAAATTGAAAATGCTAGATTCTTTGAAAAAAATGGATTTGCAAAAGTGGTTGTAGAAGAGGACTTCGCAACACTTCCTATTTGTCAAATTGATGAATTTTATAATAATTTAGAAGATTATAAACATTCTATGCAAGTTTATAAAAATGAAAAGCGTGTAATAAACGATGTAAATGATTTTTATAACAAGATTTTGGATAAAGTAGGAGGTGAAAAATAGTATGAACAGATTAAAAATTACTTTTTACTTGAAACTTCTGATTTTGATTCTTTTGGCATTTGTAGCAATTAAATTCCCGAATAACGATATAGATAGAATAATTGCTGATTTACTTGAAATAAAAGCTTTGGCGCAAATAGCTAAAATAATATCACTTGTTTTTAATGATAAGTTATTATTATTAATAATGATTTTATTAACAGGATTTTTAGTTTGGATTAAAGAGTTTAAGAAAGCTGTATTTATATTCTTTAGTGCCGGTTTTGGAGGATTCTTCTTATCAGCATTTAAATATAGCATTCAAAGAGTTAGACCATTACCAGAACTTCATGATGGTTTTAGTTTTCCTAGTGGTCACTCTACTTTTGTAGCATTATTTTTCTTAGCATTACTTTTTGTAATTAATAAAAAAGAAATACTTACTATAATTGCTACCTTTGCAATAATTGCAGTGCCAATTTCAAGAATGATTCTAGGTGCACACTTTATTAGTGATGTAACAGCCGGATTATTACTTGGAAGTATCATAGTTGATTTTATGAAAGTCTATTATGAAAATATCTATAATATATTAATGAGAGTGTTAGGAAAGACAAATGAATAAATTTAAAAATAAAGAGGGAATAGTTGCACTTTGCTTAGCAATTGTACATTTTGCTCTATGGTATTACTTTGCATACATCAAATTTGATGTAAATAATGTAAAATCATATAAGTATGTGTTAGGACTTCCCGAATGGTTTTTCTATAGTTCTATAGTAGTTAGTGTTCTGATAATTATCTTAGTTATTGTCTTAACAAATCTTTTACTAAATGATGAGATAAAAGAGGAGGAAAATAATGACAAGTAATTTAGATTATAGAATATTAATTCTCTTTGTAACTATATTTTTAGGAATAATACTATTACCATTATTTATGAATCGTATTAGTAAAACAGAACAACATGGTGGTTTCTTTGAAAAGTATTATTTGGCTGATAGAAAGGTAAGTGGTATTGTTTTAGCGATAACATTAATGTCTACTTATGGATCTGCTTCTACGTTTTTAGGAGGACCTGGTGTTGCGTATAAACTTGGTTATGGTTGGGTATTACTTGCTGTAATTCAAGTGGTAACTGGTTATTTTGTACTATTAGTTTTAGCTAAAAAGTTCAAAACTGCTGCACAAAAAATAAATGCAATAACAATAAGTGATTATTTAAAAAATAGATATGAATCTAAAGTAGTAGCTTTCATATCAACAATTGCCATGATTGTATTTTTAATTGCTGCGATGAGTGCCCAATGGGTAGGTGGAGCTAAGTTATTAGCAGCCTTCTTGGGAATTGAGTATAAGACTGGTATTGTTCTTATCTCAGTGATTATTATATTCTGTGTGGTATTCGGTGGATTAAAAAATATACTAATAACTGATATGATTCAAGGATTAATAATGATTTTCTCTACGATAATTTTATTATTTGCTGTAATTAATTATGGTGGGGGTATTGATCAAATCACAGCAAACTTGGTTAATATAAATGAAAAAATACTAACTCCGTTTGGGGCAAATGGTAGTTTAACACCAAGTTATGTTAGTTCATTTTGGGTATTAGTCGGAGTAGGAGTTATCGGGATTCCGCAAATTGCTATTAACTCGATGTTATACAAAAATAAACGAAGCTTAAAACAGTCTATTATTGTCGGATCAATTGTTATCTTTATAGTAATGTTTGGAGTTCATTTAATAGGAGTTATGGCAAGAGGAGTATTCCCTGATATCAAAGATTATGATTCGGTTATTCCGATAATAACGTTAAAAGTACTTCCTTGGTATTTAGCGGCATTGGTTCTTGCAGCACCAATGGCAGCGATCATAACTACAGTAAATGCTCAATTTTTATTAATATCATCTGCGTTAATAAAGGATTTACTATTTAATAATAAATCTATTAAAGAAAAAATTACAGGTAAGAAAGTTCCTGTCTTTGTATATGGTGTTAATATTCTTGTGATTTTATTGATAATGCTACTAAGTATGAGACCACCAAGTCTAATAGTGAATGTTAACCTATTTGCATTTGGAGGATTAGAAGCGACTTTCCTATGGCCAATTTTATTAGGATTATACTGGAAAAAAGCTGAAAAATACGGAGCGCTTAGTTCTATAATTTTAGGATTAGTAAGTTATATACTTATAAAAACGGTATATGTGATTAAATTTATAGAACCAGTAGTGATTTCGTTATCAATATCTCTAGTAGCTTTTGTAATAGTTTCATTATTAATGAGTAAAAAACAATTGAAAAAATAGTTATATTGTAATAAAATAAAAAATAAAGAGTAAGGAGGAATAAAAATGTCAAAAAAAGTTATAGTTAAACATACAGATGCTGAGAAATTCACTGTTAGTAATATGCTAACTGTGGGCAAAGAATATGAAGTAGTGAATGAAACAGAAGAATATATATTTGTAGTAGATAACAGTGGAAAAGTAGGCGGCTACTACCACGATTATTTTGAAGAAGTAAAATAATTCAAGGGGCGAAATGATGAAAAAAAATACTATAAAGAATACAGTTCTAGTTGTATTATTTATAATACTGGCGCCGCTTATTTTAGTAGGAGTTACTGCATTAGGAAATTCTCTTGGAGGTAAGTCAAAGGATAAGGTAGTTCAAACAACAGAACAGACTGCTAAAGTCCCTGAAGAGACAAAAACAGAAAATAATAATGATATACCTAAAGCCAATGATTCTAAAGTCACAGAGGAAAGTACTACTAAAAAAGAAACACCAACTAATGAATCAGCAAAAAGTGAATCTGAAGGAGTAGTAAGTACAACTCCTGTAGCAGGCCAAGATTATATTATTAAAGCTGGAGATTCTTTATTCGCTATAGCATCAAAAGCATATGGAGAAGCTAATTCTCAAAATGGTGTAGAAAAAATTAAAGAAGCTAATAATATCAGTAATAATAATATTGCAGTTGGACAAAAAATTCAAATACCGAAATTATAAAAAGAAATCATCTCATTTTTTGAGATGATTTCTTTATTTATTGTTTAATTCTACGTTTTGTAAAAATTGAGTAAATAATACTTATTACTAATCCAACAAGTACTATTGAGATAGCTACATAAAATGCCTCTGTAAAATCTCCATTATTTTTAGCGGCTATTCCAGCAGCGTACTTAGGCGCGAAAAATGCAGCTGTCGAAAATCCTATAAAGACAATTCCGTAGTTAACCCCTTGGTTAATAGGACCAAATGTTTTCATCACTAATGGCGCGAAAACTCCCATAGTTCCACCGAAACATAGACCAAGGAGAACAAGACCAACTGTCAGACCAACGGTAGTTCTAATGTTAACTAGAGTTAATAATGAAATAGCAATTACCGAATAGATCGCAATAAGAGTCTTTTCATGTCCTATCTTATCAGAAACAATCCCCCATACAACACGTCCTAAGGTATTTGAAAGAGCGTAAACACTAACAAAAGTTGCAGCAACTGAAGCAGTTAATCCGAACATAGTTTGGCTTATTACTGATGCATTTGATGCAACCATAAGTCCAGAGAATGCTCCAATAGCAAACATTGAAATAATAAAGTAAAATGATAAACTCATTAACATTTGTTTCCAATTTTTATTAGCAGCCTCTTGTTTAATTTCTGTAACAGGTTGAATCCAACCTTCAGGTTGATAATTCGCAGGAGCAACTTTTATAAAGAATAGAGCTATTATAATAACTACTAAGTATACACTACCTAAGTAGATAAATGCATTATGAACACCATAATTTGCTATTAAACTATGAGCGATTGGAGCAGCGATAACACTAGCACCACCCATTGCACCTGTAATTAAACCGGCAACTAATCCTCTTTTATCTGGGAAGAATCTAAGCGCATTACTTATGATTCCAGAATAAGCAAATGCTTGCCCAACCCCAGATAATACACCATAGCTAAAATATAACATACCTTTCGTAGTTGCAAATCCAGTAAGTATGAATCCAACAGCAAATAAGATTCCCCCTAAAATAATAGAGATGTTTGCTTTTCCTTTATCGGTAATAAATCCTCCAAGAATGGTAGGGATTGGAGCAATAGCTGCGTTAATAGTAAATGCTAGCATAACATCTGGCATACTCCATCCTTTTGAAACACTTAGAGGTTTTGCAAAAACACTAAATGAATATAGTGAACCTGCACATAGTAAAATTGCCATTGAGGCGAATAAGACAATCCATCTTGTATTTTTGTTCATTTAATCATCCTTTCGAAATAATTTATTTATGTAAAGTAATATATTAACATTAAAAATTCGGCTAATCAATAGATTAGTCGAATTTTTATGAATATCTAATAAAGTTTTTAATAAAATTAGCTATTATTTAAATCATTGTTTAGTGATTCTAATTTCTCTATTAAA
>CALHQV010000028.1 GCA_938038035.1 uncultured Gemella sp.
GTTGACTTATCGATTGGTGCTGATTTGTCACCTTCTTTGAACATTGTTGTCGTATCTTGAGTTTGTGGTCTACCTTGTTTTCCAGAAGTTTCTTTAGGTTCTGCAGTTGGTTCTACAGCTTCAACTTCTGGAACATAATCTCCACTAGATGTAACTTCAACTTTATTTCCTTCTGAGTCAGTCGCTGTTACAGATACTTTTACTTCTACTCCGTTAGCTTTACCTTTGAAGCTTGGTTCTGGGGTAAATGTTACTGCACCTGTTACTGGGTCAATTTTGTAAGTTCCTTCTCCTTCAACTACAACCTTACCTTCTTCATCAGCACCTTCTAATGAGTACTTAGCTGTTTTCCAGTCTACGTTTGTTCCATCTGGAGTATTCGCTGTTGTATTTAATTCTGAGAATCTTTCGCTTCCCGGAATCGAAGTTTGAACTTGCCCTTGTTTTCCTTTTGTTTCATCATTTGACGCTTTAACTCCATAAACAGTCGGAGTATAAGTTGTTGATGATTCAATAGTTACAGGTTGGCCATCTTCGCCATTAAATGTAACATTTGCTGAAACTGTTACTGGTTTAGCATTACCGATAAATCCTGGCGCAGGTGTAAATGATACTGCTCCTGTATTCCCATCTATTGTATAAGTACCCTCTTCAGTCGTTACAGAATCTGTTTTCTTACCTGATACTGGATCTACTAGTTTATAATCAGATACTTCAGAATCTTTTGGTAATCCAGTCTTGAATCCTGTTTCCATAGTATCCGTTTGTTCTTGTCCTTCTGCACCAGAGGATTTTTCTGGTTTAGATACTACAATATAGTATGTTGTTTCTGCAACTGCGTCATCAGTCACTTCTCCATCATCTGTTTTTCCTACTGTTGGAGTCGTTACAACACCATTTGAGTCAACCGCTCTAACTGTTACTTTATAAGATCCGTATTGACCTAATGTATATGCCGCGATTTCTGGATTTGATAAGTTTTCTTCTGCTTTTGTTTTCAATGCCGTACGTGCTGCTTCTACTGCTTTTTCAGCATCTAAAGCTTCTTGACGACTTGAAGTAACTTTCGCTGTTAATTCAGGAAGTCTTCCTTGAGCTTCTTTTAATTTTTCATCTAAGATAGCTTTGAAGTCTTGTGCATCTTTAAGCTTCTTAGTAGCTAAGTCCTTAGCAGTTACAGAAATTGTACGAAGTTTTAAGTTCGCTAATGCCGCTTCTGCGTCTGCTATCATCTGTACTTGACGGTCTACTTGTTCTTGAATACCAGCAAGTTCATTTTGTGCTACTCGAACATCTTCAATCGCCGTTGCTGCTGCTTGTGTCTTTTCTGCAGCTGTACGTTGTGCTTGAATATAAGCTTTTTCTTCCGCATCTGCTAAGTTAAATTCTTTCTTAGTTCCATCTGGAGCTGTTACTGTTAATTTAGTTTTGATAGTTTCTGACTCAGCATCATCCGATTTATCATCAATAACATCTTCAAATTCTACATTTGCTTTAGGAGATTTTAGTAAATCTACAGAGTTCCCTTGTGCATCTGCATAGCTTGTAGATGACGCAGTTGGTTTATCATTTTGGATAGATGCTTGATCTGTGCTAATTGCTTCACGATATGATACATAACCTTGGAATCCTGAACTTGTTTGGATATTCCAACCAGCACCAGATTCTTTAGCTGTTACTGTTGAACCATCTGAAGCTGTCCATTGTTTTGTTGCTGAATCATACGATACTGTAACAATAATACCTTGTTTATCAGCTGTTTGAGCTCTTGGTACAGGTGTAACTGTACGAGTTACATCTCCTACTGCTGTTACTTCACCATTTTTACGAATTTCAGCTATTAAACCACTAGCTGTTGAAGTTGCACTCCATGTACGTGTGAATTCATAAACGATAAAATCAACATCTCCATTTTCTTTTGCATCTGTATATACACGACGCTCTGTTAAAGTTGATGTTCCGTCTCCATTATCTTTTAAAACATATGCATCTTCATTCGATAGTGTATACTTACCTGTTGCACGGTTAAATGTCGCTGTATAAGATTTTCCAGCTGCATCTTTTACTGTCGCAATCTCACGTTGAATATCTGCACGAACTTTATCCGTAGAGGCTTTAGCTTCAATACTATTAATTCCAACATATTGTGTTGAATCTGAAGTTACAGGAAGATTGAATTTAGTAGGTGCTGTTGTTGAAGCATCTGCTAATTGATCTCCTTCTTTTACGGCCGTATTCGTAGTTCCTGGAGCTACAGTCCATTTTCCATCTTTGACAACTAAGTTTGTAACAGTTCCATCAGGCATAGTGATTTCTGCTTTATTAGCTCCGTTTGAAACTGTCACAGGGACTTTTGTTGCATAAGCTTCTACGTTCGCAACTGTAATTTTTGGAGCTACTGCAATTGTAATATTTTCGTGAGCCTCTTGACCATCCATATTCCAGTCAACATTCTTAGCGTTTGTAGCGTTATTATAGTCTTTTGCATAAGCAGCTACAGTATAGATACCTGCTTCAGAAGTTGTTCCGTGAACTTTTCCTGTTGTTGGATTATAACTTAATCCTGGAATTACATCAGTAATTGATCCATCTTTACCTGTATAAACACCGTTTAATGCAGTGTGTGCATTAATCGTTTGAGGTGAATTCATTGTTCTTATTTTTGTTCCATCAACAGCTGTGAATGTTGCTGCTTTTGATGTAGATGGTGCAGTTTTAGAACCTGCTAATACTTTAGAACCGTTATTTGCATACACATACCCAGCTCTCTCATCTTTATTCATTCCCTCATTATCTACATATTTAATATCGTGATCCACTTCATCTCCAATTGTAACCATTTTAGATGTTCCTAAAATAGTTGGAGCTGATGAGTCTTGCCATCCAATCCAACCAGCTGTTAAGTCACGGAAAGTAACCTCTTGAGATTGTCCATCTTTTTCAATTGTTAAGATATAACGCATATCATAAACACCATTTTGAAGGTTCGATGCTACATAACCTTCTACTGTGTCTGTTTTTTCGTTATATGCAGTCCCTGGAACTAAGTTTGATAGTTGAATATTTTTGATTGTGTACCCTGCTGCTTCTGCTTCTGGTGATA
>CALHQV010000029.1 GCA_938038035.1 uncultured Gemella sp.
AATCTAAAAAAGTTCTTAAAAATAAACGTTTACAAACGACCTTGATATTTGATATAATTAATAAAAACAATATTACATGTCAAATGTAAAATAACATTCTGAGGAGATGTGGTTATGAATAACAATCCATTAGTTAACGCAAGAGAGCAAATTAAAGGTGCTTGTGAAGTTTTAGGTTATAAAGAAGAAGTGTATGAATCTTTAAAAGATCCACAAAGATTTATTGAGATTTCTATTCCTGTTAGAATGGATAATGGTGAGGTAAAATACTTCAAAGGATTCCGTTCTCAGCATAATGATGCAATTGGTCCTACAAAAGGTGGATTAAGATTTCATCCACTTGTAACAGCTGATGAAGTTAAGGCTTTATCAATTTGGATGACATTTAAATGTGCTGTTGCTAATCTACCATATGGTGGAGGTAAAGGTGGTATTATCGTAGATCCAAAAGATTTATCAAAAGGTGAATTAGAAAGATTGTCTCGTGGATATATTCGAGGTTTGTATAAATATCTAGGTGAAAAACAAGATGTTCCTGCACCAGACGTTAACACAAATGGACAAATCATGTCTTGGATGATTGATGAGTATAATGTTCTTACAGGGGAACAAGGTATCGGAACTCTAACTGGTAAACCATTAGAATTAGGTGGTTCACTTGGTAGAACTCAAGCGACTGGATATGGAGTTGCACTTGCTGCCAAATTAGCATTAGAGAAATTAGGTAAATCTACAGAAGGTGCAAAATTTTCTGTTCAAGGTTTTGGTAATGTAGGTAGTTATACAGTAGATACGGCTGTGAAATTTGGTGCTACTGTAGTTGCTGTAACTGAGCGTGATGATGATGGTGTTCAATATGCTGTTTATCGTGAAGAAGGATTATCATATTCAGAGCTGCAAGAATGTAAAGATAAGAGAGTTAGATTCCATACATTACCAAATACAAAACGTTTAACTTTAGATGAATTCTGGGCTTTAGATGTAGATGTAGTATGCCCTTGTGCATTAGAGAATGCCATCGATGAAAAAGAAGCTGGTTTAATAAAAGCTGCTGTTGTTTCTGAAGGGGCTAACGGGCCAGCAACTTTAGCTGGAGATAAAACCTTACAAGAAAGAGGAGTTGTGGTAATTCCTGATATTCTTGCAAACAGTGGTGGTGTTACTGTATCTTACTTTGAATGGGTACAAAACTTACAAGGTTACTACTGGACAGAAGAAGAAGTTGTAGAAAAACAAGAAAGAGTTATGACAAAAGCATTTAATGATATTTGGGAAGTGAAAGAAAGATTTGCTATTCCTATGAGAAAAGCAGCTTATGTAAACTCTATAGAAAAAATTGTTAAAAATATGAAACTTAAAGGTAAATTAAGCTAATTATAATTTAAAAGGTGAATTGCTAGAACGAATGATTTCTAGTGATTCACCTTTGCTATTTATTTGAAAGAACTTCAAGTATATAATCATCAAATTGATGTTGGAATATTTTTTTATAGTCTAAAAATAAATAATGTTGAATTTCTACATTTTTTATAGTATTTAAAAGTTTGAGTTGAATTTCAATTGGAGTTTTAGGATCTAAGTATGAAAGTCCATAATGTACTTTTTGAGTTATAGAATTACTGAAATTTAGTACATCTATTGAATCTAGTGTCGTATATAGATAATCTATTTTGTCAGAAAAATCACTTTCAAATTTATATATATTTTTGAAAAAAGGATGCTTTCTATTTTTGATATATGTGTTTTTAATATCACAAAGTGAACAGTCTGAGATGAACAGCTCTTTAATAGAATCGTAATAACTGGCACAAATTATACTAATAGTAGCCCCTTGACCTAGTCCAGTCACTAGAATTTCTTTATTCGGGAAGAGCTTTTCTATAATACTTATAGTATCTAGTGCATCTTGAAAAACTAGATTAAAATATGGTGTGGGAGAAGAACTATCTAAAAATGGGAAATGAGAACAGGGTGTCTTATTCTTGCTATTACCCGCCTGTCCTCGAATATGTAGTGATGCTAAAGCGTAGTCTAGCATACTATATTTTGTTAGACTTAGGTAGTCCTTGTTTTTAACTTTGAATTCAGGGAAGTCGACGATGACTCCTTTAATGTTTGATTTAGGTATAGCTAAATCTATTTCTATTTGCGAATTATCTGTTCCCTCAAAAATTATTTTTTTATATTGAATAAATGGGTGGGGTATATCAATTATATTTTCTTTATAATCTAGTTTTCTATTTTTTTCTAAATTCATGTTGGACTCCTATTCAACTTCTAATAAAAAGCTAACTATCTCATCATTAAAGTTTGGGATGTTTTCGTGATAGTACTTTTTGTAGATGCAAGATTTTTTTCTACTATTAATTTCATTATA
>CALHQV010000030.1 GCA_938038035.1 uncultured Gemella sp.
ATCAAATTTAGATGTAACATCAACTCCTGTTACGCTATCGTATGCTTTAATATCAGCAGCGTTAACAGTTAATTTATCTGCATCGTATGTATCAGAGATACCTACAGATTGGATGTTGTTCTTGTCAGTGAAGTTCTTAGTATCCAACCATACTTGGTAGACCAATTTTTCACCGCGTTCAACAGTCTTGGTATTGATGTTTTCTGCTTCGTTGTTAGTAGTTTTATCAGCATATGGGTTTGCATTTGTATCTGCATACTCATCTGTCAATTCATCATCGTCGTCAACGAGTTTTGTACCAGTGATGTCAAATTTTTCTTTGTTCAGAACGAATTTTTCTGGTTGGAACTCAGGAGTCTCTGGAGGAGTGATCTTGTTGTTGAACTCTTTATCTGCTGTTCCATCAGTAGCGTTACCGTTGGCATCTACCCCACCTGTTGATGATACGTTGGTTACAGTTGTAAGAGCATGACCGTTCTTAGCAACTTCAACAGTGATTGTTGCTTTCATCGCGTCATACGTCATACCTACTTCTTTGGTTGCAGGGATTACTTCTTCTACAGTATAAGTATGAGTACCTACTTTAGTGTTGTCAAATGAAATTTCTGTAAAGGTTACAGTTCCATCTTTTTTGTTGGCAACCGTTTCAACTTCTTGACCGTTTGCATCTTTAAGGATGAACTTGAACTCACCATCTTTAAGCTCACGTCCAGCCAATTTCTTAGTGAAGTCAAATTTCACTTTAACAGGAGCTACAACATAGTTGTTGAAGATTTTATCATCATCACTTGCGCTAAATCCACCTTCTGAACTATATTTAACTGTAGCTTCCAAGTCACCTTTAGAATTCTCAGTAACAGTAACTGTCATGGTAACAGTCATTGCGTCATAGTCAACGTTAGTATCAGAACCTTTTTGTTCAGTGATCTTGTATTTATAAGTACCAACTTTGTTAAATGTAAGTTTGCTGAATGTAGCTTTGCCATCCTTGTTTGTAACTGTTTCTTCGTGCTTGTCAGGAGTACTTTTCTCTTCTGTTAATTTGAACGTAAACTCACCATCTGTCAAAACGCGTCCATCCAATTGTTTTTCAACTTCTGGAATGACCTCAACTGGCTTTTGTTTGACATAGTAATAAATTGGTTGCTTGTATGGTGTCAATGAGTTGAGCAAGTCAACGTTTGTACCGATACCATTTACTCCACGAACTAATTGTTCATTTGGAGAAAGGTGACCAATGTTATCTCCCAAGAATGGAACAAAGACAGTCTTATACGGTGTATATCCTGCAGCTTTTTGGAAATCAAATGTAACTTCTTTACCGTTTGGATAATTTACACCTTTTGAATCAGTGAAAGGAATAGTATAAAGTGGAGACTTCTTAACTACCAAGTCTTCTGTATTTGCTTTTCCTGGTTTAATCGGTTTCGTTTCTGCTAGTAACATGTAACCGTCAGTACTTAGCGAACCATCAGAACGTTTACTTTGTTGTTTTGGATCAAGAAGATACACACGAACAACAACAGTTCCATCTTCACCTACGATTTCTTTGATACGTTTAATTCCTGCACGCTCAGCGTCAATAAATTTAGTACCAACTTTGTATGGACGGCTTACATATCCAGTTGTAGTATCTGGATCTGCCGTTTGATACAATTTGTAGCCATCAAATTGACGCTCGCCAGACGCTGTGAAGTTTTGTCCTTCCATAGCTTTAGTTGCATATTTAGCTAAATCTACTTCTTTACCATTTGGTACGTAGTCTTGAACAGTTTTATCTGTTTTATTAGCGTTAAATGTAGCATTATTTTTATCGACTACTCTATAGTAAGTCGGTTTTTCGACAAATTTTGGAATTTTAGCGTTTGAATCAGTAATTGTACGACCGTTATAAGCTGGTTCCACAACGTTAATAATATCAGTTGATGTACGAGCATTATAAACATCTGTATATAATTTTTGTTCAGCTTCATTTTTTGGATTTACTAAAGCTTGAATACTTGCCCCAACTTCATAACCAAATTGAATGAATGGTTCGTCAGTTTTACCAGGTCCTGCTCCTAAACCTTTGTTGTAATCATATTTCACAGTTAATTGACCATTAGAGGCAGCAGTTGTAGTTGTGAATTTTTGAATACCGCTTGACGCAGAAAGAGTTCTAGTTTCTACTACATTACCAGTAGTTTTATCGATTAATTCAACAGTTGTTTCTGTAGAATCATCAAATCTTTTATACGCACGTGTATAATAATTTGTATTATATCGTTCATTAAAGCGAGTAAGGTCTATGATACTGTAAGTATACCAATCTCCTTCTTTTCTTGCGTACCCAGCTGGTACAGGTTGAGAACTAACAGTTGCTCCATTAGGATTTGTAATGGTTGGATCTACTGTTTCACCATCTTTTAAGTAAGTAGTTACCGCTACAGGGTTAGAGTTGTGGTCTCCTGATACAGCTTCATTTGTAACAGCACGACGACTACGTACTCTTGGCTTGTTTGCTTCATCTGTTGCTGGTTTTGCTTCAGTTGCTGCTGGTTTTGCTTCTTCAGCTTTTGCTGGTGTAGCTGCTGGAGTCTCTGCTACAGCTGGTGCTGCAGGTGTAGGCTCTGGTGTAGCAACCGGTGTCTCAGTAACTGTTGTAGCTGCTGGAGTTTCTACTGCAGGTGTTTCAACAGTTGCAGGTGTCTCTGTAGCTGCTGGTGTAGCAGGAACATCGATTGTCTCGTTTTTACCCACTGCAGCATTTGCGTTATTACCAATTTCCTTAATGGAATCAATTTCCTTCTGAAGCTCAGCCAACTGTGTTTCCAAACTATTTGTAGTAGCAGTTGTAGCTGTGTCAGTTGATGTGCTTGTTGATGAATCGGTTAATGCCTTTACAGCCTCAAGTTGAGCTGTAACTTCAGCTGCCTT
>CALHQV010000031.1 GCA_938038035.1 uncultured Gemella sp.
AAAAGTAGCTAACATATTTCTTTGGTTTTCAACTAATTTTTCAAGTAAATTTTCTGCTTTTTGTTGTGTTAAAAAGATAAGTTCTGATCTTAATTCAGGTATATCTTTTAATAAGTATTGTATGTGGAATGCATCGTATAATATCTTATTTGATGCGTTGTTGTTTGCGTTGTTTTCATTTTCAATATTTGTTCTGTAAAAATCGTCAATAAATTTAACTCTTGAAAGTATTTCTGCTTTTTCTTTTTCTTTTAATTTAGCAAATTTACCTTTTCCTACGTATTTAACAGTTGTTTTTACGCTTTGTAAATATTCACCTTTTTCAAATTGATTTCTTGCTATTGATGCATCACAAGAAATTAAGAATAGAAAAGTGATTAAATAAAATAAGTATTTCTTCATGTCTATCATCTCCTAATAAAAAAATCCACACAACAGATGTATAAACACTATCAAACATGCATAGAACAATATGAACAAATAGTTTTAAAAAATTAAACAAAACCCTTGAAATCCTTTTCCGAAAGTGGTATAGTTTTGATTGGAGGTATATTATGATAGTTCAATTAAAAAACGTATCAAAACAATATAAAGATGCTAACTTCAAATTAGAAAATATATCATTTGATATCAATAAGAAAGAAGTTATTGGAATTATCGGAAGAAATGGTACAGGAAAAAGTACTATTCTTAAAATGATCAACGGGATTGTTTCATATGATAGCGGAGATATACTTTACAAAAACTCCTCTATAAAATCTATGGATGCAAGTACCCTTAGAAAAACTAGAAAGAATCTAGCATACATATTCCAACACTCTAATCTTATTGATAATAAAAGTGTATATTATCATTTAAGTTTAGTATACAAACTAAATAAGGTTTCTGTTGATAAAAAGAAAATAGATGATATTCTTGAATTCATGAATATTACAAGACTAAAAAATAGTCTTTGTGGTAGCTTAAGTGGTGGTGAACAACAAAAAGTCGCTATTGCTATGGCACTACTACAAGAACCTGAAGTTCTACTTTGTGATGAAATCAGTTCTGCTTTAGACACTAATAGTGAGAAAGAGATTTTTGCTCTATTAAACAAACTACGAACTACAACTGATATTTCGATTGTTATGATTTCACACAGTCTTTCATTACTGAAGAACTTCTGTGACAGAGTGGTAGTTATCGATGATTCTACTATAAAAGATATTGTCGTACCTAATAAAAATGCAAAAGACGATTACGACAGTAATTACTATAACTACGTAAAGGAGTTTTTATTAAATGATTGATTTATTTAAAGCCAATTACGATGGTATTATGAAAGCATTTTGGGAAACAAACTATATGATGATTTACTCTATGTTAACAGTATTTTTAATTTCCCTACCATTAGGTATTATGCTTTTTGCTTTCAGTCGTGATTATTTATTAAAGAATAGAGCAGTTTATGAAGGACTTAGCATTTCTCTTAATGCCCTACGTAGTGTTCCGTTTCTAATTTTTGTATTCATATTAATCCCTGTAAATAGATTTCTATTTAAAACATCTTTTGGGAATATTGCAGCACTCTTGCCTCTTACACTAGTCGGTGTAAGTATCTATGCACGATTTGTTGAACAAGCCCTTATTAATGTTCCTAAAAAGATTGTAGATAGAGCTATAAGTATGGGAGCTACTAAAATTCAAATTATTAGATACTTCTTATTACCTGCTACAATGGATAACTTAATCTTATCATTCACCTACACTACAATTAGTTTATTAGCATATACTACTGTAATGGGTGTTATTGGAGCAGGTGGACTCGGTGAATTTGCATTTAGATATGGATATCAAGAATACAATTATGATCTGATGTATTTAATAGTAATAATATTTATTATATATGTATTTATTATTCAATCTATAGGTTATGGATTAGCTAAACGTTTCACAAATAAGAAGGAGAAATAGATTAATGAAAAAAGTATTATCTATTGTTGCTAGTCTTTTAGCTCTTGTGCTTGTATTAACAGCATGTTCTAGTAAAACTAGCGATAAAAAAGAAGAAAAAAAAGAAGACAAAACTATTAAAGTTGCTGCTCATGTCCCACCATTTACTGATATGTTAGAATTAGTTAAAGAAGATTTACAAAAAGAAGGATATACTCTTGAAATTGTAAAAGTATCAGATAATGTTCAAGCTAACGTTGCTTTAGCAAACAAAGAAATCGATGCTAACTTCTTCCAACATGAACCATTCATGAAACAGTACAACGAAAAAAATAAAACAAACTTAGTAGCTGTGGCAAAAGTTTATAACTCAATTCCAGCATTCTACTCAAAAACTGTTAAAAACATTAAAGATCTTAAAGATGGTGCTGATGTAGCAATTCCATCTGATGCTTCAAATATGGCGCGTGCATTAAGATTATTAGCTCACGGTGGATTAATTACATTAAACGATCCTAACAGTTATAACGTTACTGTAAAAGACATTAAAGATAATCCAAAACATCTTAAATTTACAGAAGTTGGTCTTTTAAACTTAAGTGATGCATATGCAGAAAAAGATTTAGTTTTCAACTACCCAACTTACATTGCTAAATTAAACCTTACACCAATGAAAGATGGACTTTTAATGGAAGACAAAGCTGACTTTACATACGCTGGTGTACTTGCAGCTCGTGAAGATAACAAAGACGATGCAAAAGTTCAAGCAGTAAAAAAAGCTTTAACTAGCCAAAAAGTTAAAGATTTCTTACAAAAGAACTTTGAAGGTAAAGCTACTGCAGCCTTCTAATAAATATTTATTATTACTAATCCAAAATCTATATTATACAATCAACAACCTTACCTCTAAATAAAAAATATACTTAATAGGAGAATATATAATGAAAAAAATAATTTCATTTATAGCTAGCTTAGCTGCATTATTATTAGTTTTA
The DNA here is from genome assembly GCA_938038035.1 of uncultured Gemella sp. Classification (GTDB taxonomy): domain Bacteria; phylum Bacillota; class Bacilli; order Staphylococcales; family Gemellaceae; genus Gemella. The sequence continues at coordinate 2,928 of CALHQV010000031.1, forward strand.
ACAGCATGTTCAAGTAAAACTGAAGCACCTAAAAAAGAAGAGAAGAAAGAACCAGTTACTGTAAAAGTAGCTTCTCACACTTCTCCAATGACAGACATGTTAGAAATGATCAAAGAAGATCTTAAAAAAGACGGTTACAACTTAGAAATCGTTAAAGTTTCTGATAACGTTCAAGCTAACGTTGCATTAAACAATAAAGAAGTTGACGCTAACTTCTTCCAACACAGACCATTCATGGAACAATTTAACCAAAAAAATAATGCTCACCTTGTAGCTATTCAACCAATTTACAACGCTACTGTAGCATTCTACTCAAAAACTCTTAAAGATATCAAAGATCTTAAAGATGGTGCAGATGTAGCTATCCCTTCAGATCCAACAAACTTAGCTCGTGCTTTACGTTTATTAGATCACGCTAAAGTTATTACTCTTAAAGATCCAAACAGCTTTACAGTAACTGAAGCAGATATCAAAGATAATCCAAAACACCTTAAATTCACTAAAGTAAGCTTACTAAACCTTAACGAAGCATACAATGAAAAAGATTTAGTATTTAACTACCCAACTTACATCTCTAAATTAGGATTAACTCCAGATAAAAACGGTCTAGCTCTTGAAAAAGAAGGAGACTTAACATTCGCTATCTCACTAGTAGCTCGCGAAGATAACAAAGACGATGCTAAAGTTCAAGCAGTTAAAAAAGCATTAGCTAGTGAAAAAGTTAAAGATTATATTAACAAAGAACTTAAACCAAAAGGACACGCTACTCCAGCGTTCTAATATATAAATTAAAATACTTGGTAGACATTGTTTACCAAGTATTTTTTTATCTTACTATTCCTCTATAACCTACCTTAATCACTCTATTTAAAAATACTCTATTAATAACCATTTAAACATATTATTATAGACTCGAATACCTAGAGCACTTCTCTCGAATACA
>CALHQV010000032.1 GCA_938038035.1 uncultured Gemella sp.
GATTATCTTACAAAGATGACTTCACCAAACACTATTAGGGCAAATGGTGGCTACGGCTTCCACGATGCAATGAATACAATCTTTAGAGAGACACCTTATTCTAAATTTGAAAATAAAGAGACATTTGTACTATATCTTGGAAGGAAAACTTGTCCACATTGTAGAAAATTTTCTCCAATATTGAAAGAATTTAATATTTTATATGGAAATAAGCTAAATTATTATGATATAGAAAGTCCGGATTTAGATAAAGATGCTAAAGTTTTTCTATCAAAATTACACATTCCTGGAGTACCAGCAGTATTATATGTAAAAGAAGGTAAAGTAGTAAATGGTTGGGCGGGAATCGGGATAACAGCTAAGGGGTTATATGATAGATTTTTTAAGGAAGATACTGAGAGTATAGAGAAGAGAACAATGCAAGAGTCTAATATTAGTAGAAAAGGAAATAATGTTATCGAAACTAATAAAGAATTAATAACTACAAATGAACGTATAGAAAAAATTCAGATTAGTAAAAATAATGTTGAAGTGAATAAAGTAAAGGTTTTACCTAAAACATCGAGTGTAAGATAAGGAGAATTATCATGAGAAAAGAAAAAGATAATATTAAACAAAAAAAGAATAGTAAGCTTTCAAAATTAACAAACATAGAAGTAGAAACAATAAATGGAGGAGGTTTTTGGGAAGAGTTTATGGAATGTTTTAGGGTAAAGAGAAAGGAAATAGTGGAGGGAAAGCATAATATTAATATTTCTTAATTTAAGGAGCATATAATGAGAAAAAGAATAAAATTTATAAAACAAACAGATCCAAAAGATTGTGGGCCAGTTTGTATGGCTATGATTTCTAATCATTATGGCTATAGCGTATCTGTAACAAGACTACGTGAGTACGGGGGGACAGATCTTCAAGGTACGAATATTGCAGGGCTTATGAAAATAGCTGAGAAGCTAGGGTTTAATGCTCGGGGTGTTCGTGCCGAAGATCCTTCGGCTTTAAATGAAATACCTACTCCATCAATAGCACATGTAATAACTAAAGATGGATTTGCTCATTTTGTTATAATAGAAGAAGTGAGAAATAATATAGTTACTGTAGTAGATCCTGCTAAAGGGCGTAGAACAGAAAAAATAGAGGAATTTTGTCAATATTGGACAGGGGTATTGGTATTAATAGAAAAGAATAAATACTTTAAAAAAGGTGATGAAAGTATAAAATTCCTACCGATGATGTTGAGTGTGTTGAAGCCAAATAAGAATCTTATTATCGCCATATTTATAGCGTCTTTATTTTTAAACCTATTTGGTTTTTTAGGAACGTTTTATTTTAAATTTTTAGTCGACGACATAGTACCAAATCAACTTTTAACCAGCTTGCATACTATATCACTTGGGATATTATTTATGTATGTATTACAAAATGTTTTAACATTTGCTAGAAACCATTTGATATTATATTTTGGAATGCGTACAGACATTAGCTTGATGCTAGGTTATTATAAACATGTGCTAAGTCTACCTATGAATTTCTTTGAAACAAGAAAAGTAGGAGAGGTTTTATCTCGTTTTATGGATGCGAGTAAAATAAGAGATGCAATAGCATCGGCAGCAGTAACATCTCTAATAGATATAGTAATGATAATAGTAGGAAGTATAATACTATATATTCAAAATTCTACTTTATTTTTAATAACGTTACTGACTATTCCGATATACGTATCTTTAGCTTATGTTTTTTCTAAACCATATAACAGATATAACGAAGAACAAATGGAATCAAATGCGAAGTTAAATTCGTATTTAGTTGAATCGATAAGTGGTATTCAAACAATACGCGCATATCAAGCTGAAGATGAAATTTTTGTAAAAGCAGAAAGTTATTTTATAAAACTAATGAAGAAAATATTTAAGCTTGGTATGTACACGAATGCTCAAAGTTCTATAAAAGGTTTCTTAGATTTAGCAGTAAGTTTATTTATTCTATGGATAGGTTCGACTTATGTTATAAGAGGAGAAATGACGTTAGGGGATTTACTAACATTTAACGCATTAGTAATATATTTTTTAGGACCTATAGAACGTTTCATAGAATTACAACCTAAAATACAGTCAGCTACTATAGCTACAAAAAGATTAGGAGAAATATTAGAACTTAAGAGTGAAAGTGAAGCGCAAACGGGTACTAATAGGTATCAATGTACAGTAGCACATTATCCATTATATTGTCTTCATTCTGAAATGAAAGATGTTAGTTTTGGATATGGAAATCGTGGAAATGTTTTAGAAAATATAAATATAAAATTTTATCCAGGGCAACACATTGCCTTTGTAGGAGAAAGTGGTAGTGGGAAATCTACACTTGCGAAATTATTGGTGAGATTTTATCAACCAAATGAAGGAGAGATAAAAATAGATAGTCATAGAATAGAAGCAATAAAAGATGAGTATTTACGATCTCGAATATCATACGTTACACAAGATACCTTCTTTTTCAGTGGAACTATACTAGAGAATCTTTTATACGGTATTGATTTTGTGAATAATATGGAAGATGTGGTAAAAGCTTGTGAATATGCGGAAATACATGAATTTATTGATAGCCTACCTCAGAAGTATGAAACTGTACTAGAAGAAAATGGGAAAAATTTAAGTGGGGGGCAATTGCAACGCCTTTCTATTGCTAAAGCATTACTGAAAAAACCTAGTATTTTAATTTTAGATGAGGCAACTAGTGCATTAGATTCTATCACAGAACAAAAGATTATAAAAAGATTAAAAGCAATAGATTTTGAAACAGGGTTTAAAGATGAAAAGCCAACAATAATAATGATAGCCCATAGGTTAAGTACAATAAAACATGCAGATCAAATATTTGTATTAAAAGATAAAAAAATTGTAGAAACAGGTAAACATGAAGAATTGATTTGTAATGAGGGTGAGTACTATGAGCTATGGAAGAATCAAATGATATAGGAGAAACTACTATGGTAAATAAAAATGGAATGAAAAAATTATATAGTTTAAAACAATTAGAAGATAGTAATATTCTCCTAAATAAAAAGCCACCAGTATTTATAAAGAACCTTCTTATGATATTAGTAGGAGTATTAGTTATATTAGTACTATTTATCACATTATTTAAGGTTGATATTAGTGTAGATGCCAATGCAAATGTAGAACCTTCCAAAGATATTATAACTTTAAAAGCTACGTCAAAAGCAGAAATAGAAGAAGTTTATAAGAAAGATGGAGACATAGTTGAAGAAGGTGAAAAAATATTAAAACTTAAAAATATAGAAAAAGAAGTAAATTCAAAACTGCTTAATGAGACTAAAGAGAATTTAGAGAAGAAAAAACAACAACTACAAAGATTACATGATAGTATTAGTAGTGGGATAAGTAAATTAAATTCAGATGATCCGGTAAGTTATGTTGACGAGTATAATAATTATATTCAGAGTATAAATACACTTCAAACAGAAAATAATGTTCAAGCAAATTCGACATTGAGAGGAAAGAACGATACTTCAGCGGTGGATAATTTAGAAGTGGAAAAAGAAGTGTTAGTTGAAAAAATAAATAAGATTATCGAATTATATAATAATGAGCAAGATTCTCAGATAAAATTGAGACTAAAAGAACAAATATCTAAAGGACAAAGCGATTTATCAAAATTACAAAAAACAATAGATGTAGCCTACAAAAATATTAATAAAAGAAATAGCGAAATCAATGCAGCGGTAAGTGATATAGCGACTCAGGGAAATGTAAAAGTAGAAAATTTAAAAACTACTACATTAAGTAGTATAAGTTCAAAACTTACTGAAGTAGATGACGCATTAAAGGCGAAAACTAGTGAGGTTAATGGTAATAAAGAGTTAATGAATGATTTAGAAATAAAGGCTGTCCATAAAGGAAAAATAAGATTAGAAAAAAATCTAATAAAAGGAAACGGGGTAGAATTATCACAACCACTAGTAAGTATCCTACAAGAAGAAAGTAAAAATAAAGTTATCTTATATATTCAACCGAAGGACATTAAAAGTATGAAAAAAGATAAACAAATCACTATTCAGTTTGATAATGAGGATAAAAGCATTGTTAAAGGAAAAGTTCAAGAGATTTCAGAATTACCAACGACCTTTACAACACAAGTTAAGGATTCTAATAAAGAACAAAATATTACTGTCTATGAAGTGAAAGTAGATGTACAAAGTGGAGATGAAAAACTTGCACACGGAATGGTTGGTGCTGCAAATGTAAAAGTGGGAAAAGAGTCTATGTGGAATTATGTAAAAAGACACTTATTTGGTGGTAGTAAAATTAGCATTTAATAATACGTTGTAGATTAATTTATAATAATTATGTCTAGGAAGAGATGGTATAGATGAAATTCAAGGGATAAAACAATTTCTATACTATCTCTTTTTTACCCCTAATGATTTCTAAATATGATATAATTAATTGAAAAAGTATATGTGGAAGGATGTAGTGATGTGAAAGATCATTCTTATTATATGGAGATGGCGCTAGAAGAAGCGCGGAGAGCTTACGCTAAAGGAGAAGTCCCAATTGGAGCTGTACTGGTTATTGATGATAAGGTTGTTGCGAAGGCCCACAATACTCGTGAAGAAAATCAACAGGCATTGAACCATGCAGAGATGCTAGTGATTAAAGAGGGTTGTGAAAAACAAGGTTTTTGGAGACTTGATAATAGTTATTTATATACTACTGTAGAGCCTTGTGTTATGTGCAGTGGTGCTATTGTTCAAGCTAGAGTTGAAAATGTTATTTATGGTGCGAGTGATCCTAAGTACGGTTGCTGTGGTAGTTGTATTGATTTAGTGGGTAAGAATAAATTTAATCATCAGGCTAAGGTTATCTCTGGGGTGCTTGAAGAAGAGTGCTCTATGTTAATGAAGAATTTTTTTAAAGAGTTAAGAGAGCGAAAAAAGAAATAATGTTTTAATATATTAGGGCTAATACATGGATCTTAAAAATTTTTAGAGGCTTATGTATAAACTCATAGACGTAGTGGTTTATTGATATCTAAATTTGCTTTATGAAAGCTTTTTAGATA
>CALHQV010000033.1 GCA_938038035.1 uncultured Gemella sp.
AAAATTTATTGCATTTTTTAGGGTATTGTAAATAAAGGATTTTTTTAGTGATAAATTACAAAATTCTATAAGATTTGTTTCATCAATATCAGCATATAAATAGTATGTGATTACACAACTATCAATTTTTGGTTCTTCATTATAACCTCTGACATTTAATAGTGTTAGAGGATTTTTTAGTACTAGATGAATTTTTCCTTCAAGTTCTTCAATATCTATATTGGAATGTTTACTTTCGTTTATTATGGTATGGGCTATACCCCCTAGTATAGAAGTAGCAAAATAATTTATACTACTTCTATAATCTGAATTAATATCAAAGTCTATATCACTTGAAATAGTAATAGTATCATTATTAGTATACAATTTAAAATTATTATTTGATAAAATACCTCTAAAACTAAGGTCATAATTATTTGATTCGTATAAATTAGTCATACAAATTCCTCAATGTATTTTTAGCCTCATTTAGACGAGCTAATTTTTTATCGATTATATCCATTGTACTTACTGGTCTATTTGCAAATGTAGCAAAACCACAGTCAGGATTTAACCAAATTCTTTCTTTAGGAATATATTGCATCACTTCTTCTACACGATTTAGGATATCTTCTAATGGTTCTATATCGTCTGTTCTTGGATTCATAACACCTAATCCTAGTATACAATTATCCCTGATTAAAGTACTACTGAATAATGAAGATATTTCTCCAGCACGAGGAGTAGAAAACTCTAATGTAAGTATATTAGGAAGAGTTTCTTCGAATAATGGAAGTAGAGGAGTATATGGTCCAGTAAGTAGAATACTTTCATCACGACTCCAATTACCACGACATACATGAAGAGAAACTAATATTTCTTTTTCTTTGGCATAATCAATTACAGATTTAATTAATTTAGTAGCAAATTTTAATTCTTCAGTAGGATCTTTTTTCTCAGATAATGCTGCACACATAAAAGATCTTGTCTTACCTTCAGAAAATACCACTTCAGTTAATACAGGCTCATCAAATTGAATAACATCTATGCCTATTTTTGCTAATGAATCAATTTCTTCTTTTAATACTTTAATTATGTCTTCTCCTAGAGAATCTTTGCTATCGTAATATTGTTTCGATAGAGCAGGTAACCACATGGACCTAGTTATTAAATAAGGACCTGGTAATGTTGCTTTGATTTTCTTATCGGTTAATTTTTTTAGTTCAATCATTTCATCAACTACTAGAGGTTTATTATATTTTACTTTTCCTGTACAAATTGCATTTTTTATACTAATTGCAGGAACGTCTAATATTTCTAGTATTTGTTCAAAACCTTGTTTGTCCTCAATATAATCAAACATATCAGCCATACTCATCATTGTAACACCGTCCAAACGTTCAGCAATAAATGAAACATAATTATCACGATTTAGCTCACCGCTAGTGATTATATCAATATAATTATTTTCTTGAAGTTCAACAACATATTTTGTTTCTTCATCTAAGATTTCTTGATATGTTTTTAAGTCGATATTTCCTTTATTTAATTTTCGTTTTGCGGTTAATAGTTTTTTACTACGAGGCATACTGCCAAGAAGAGAAACTAAGAAAGATGAATTAGTCATAATTATTCACCATGAAACTCTTTAAAAAAATCTAAATATTCATTGGCTTCAGTAAGTTGTTTAAATCCAGAAGTACGACCAGAAATCCATTCTTTTAATCCTTCCATATCCATCATTTCTTTATGCTCAGGATTATTGTAATCCATTTTGTGTAATACTTCTATAAATTTTTCAAAACGAGCTACGTCTAATTCTGGATGCCCTGAGAAGATACAGTGATCAAAGAAATCTGTTTTTGATAAAATTTTCACCTGATTTTTATCTAGAGTTCCATCTGCAATCCATGCATTATAGTTTAAATCTAACATCCACGTAGCAGCTACTTCATCATTTTTTAAAGCAATTGCTGAATCAAGTTCTCCACCAACATGGTCACCATGAAGCCCGACACCGATATCAAAACGTTTTTCAGTATAATCTTTTCCAAATTCTAACCCAAGTTTGTGAAGGTGGTTAATAGGAATTAATCTAGCTTGTGGCGAATCAATTGCACCGAAACCTATTGTTTTATTTCTTAAGTCTTGAATAGAGTTAATGTTGCTATTAGCTTTTACTACTAAATATGAACTACGATCGCGGTCAGTATCACGCATAGAACCATTTAAAGCAGTTCCGTTTGTGCGTAGGTGAGTATCTAACCATGCTAAAGGAGAATTCCAAGCTACATCAATTTCTTTAGATAATAAACCATCAACTTGACCTTTGTAATCTTTGTAATAAACTGGTTCAATAGGGAAGTTTTCATCTTCAAAAAATTTTGCAATAATTCCCCAAATTACAGTAACCTTAGGATCATAAATAACAGCTCCAACTTTTAATTTCGTCATAATAATATACCTCTTCTAATTATATTTTTAAAAATAGGAGGTGACTCAAAAATCATGAAATAGATTTTGTCGAGCCCCCCCTACAAAGCTTATGAGTTCTCATATAAACCTTAGAAAATTTAGAACTTTAGGGTTCTTCTTATATGAGTAATTTCAGAAAACTATTCTATGGTAATTGTTGACCTGTGATGGCTTTACCTAACCAGATAGTAAGAACATCAACACTAGGTGCCATAATATGACTTGCGAATGCATCTCTTAAATAGCGTTCCATATTTCCAACACGGTTATATGCTTTACCACCACCAACACGCATACCAAGACGGGCTAATTCAATAGCAGCTTCACTAGCAAAAATTCTAGCTGATAAGATTTTAGCTAGCATATCAGCATCTTTAGCTAAGAAACTACGAGCTGCCTCATTTGTTCCAAGAACTGCTGCATTAGTTTGGCTATAGATTTTAGCAAGATGAATTTGTACTGTTTCAATTTCACTTAGAGATTTACCATCAGGATATTTTCTATTAGTAGTATGTGCTACAGCTTCTTCTAGTATTGCTTCGCAAAGACCACTGTATACAGCAGCAAGTCCAGTGATGAAGTATGTTGCAACAATAGTGAATACTTGGTCAACTCCTGATCCAGCTTGACCAATACGCAATTCTTTATTTAATTCAACATTGTTAATTGCCATTTGGCAAGAAACATTACCACGCATTCCTAGACCATGCCAGGTAGAAGGTTTGAACTCTAGACCTTCGCTACCTAGAGGGAATACCCAGTTGTCAATTCCACCTTCAACATCAGAAGGAGTAAGAACAAGATAATAAGATGCAAATTCAGCAGAAGTCACCATACTTTTTAGTCCATTAAATACTACTGAATTATCTTTAAATTCTGTTTTGACATCCGAAATATAGAAGTGCGTTCCAGTTCCTAATTCACTATATGCAAGTGCCATAAATTTTTCATTTTCAACAATGTCTCTGCAGATTTTTGATTTTAGATTTTCGTCGGCATAAGAGAGAACACAGTTTAGTGCAACATTATGCATCATATAACATAGACCTACTGTTGCACTTGACTTAGCAAAAGCACGACAAGCATCTGCATGTTCTTGCATATCTTTTCCTAATCCACCAAGTTCAGTTGGAATCATAAGTTTGAAATATCCTGCTTTTCCTAACTCTTTAAATACCTCTTCGGGAAATCTTTCTTGTTCGTCTATTTCTTTTGCAATAGGATCTATATATTTTTTTGCAAACTCCCTAGCTTCGTTATAAAATGTTGTCATAATAATGCCTCCTAATATTAATATAAATAAAATATTTTATACAAAAATTATATCATAAAGAATAATTCTGTAAATGCTTTCTGGA
>CALHQV010000034.1 GCA_938038035.1 uncultured Gemella sp.
AGACATTACATTTAAATCTTTTTATTTTTATCCTTAAATAGACATAAAAAAACACCCAGAACTAACGTTCCGAGTGTTCATTAATTAGAATTTAATTTTTTCTTCGATATATTGTTTTAATTCAGCGATTGGAATACGAGTTTGTTCCATAGTATCTCTATCACGAACAGTTACCATTCCATCATTTTCTGATTCGAAGTCATAAGTGATACAGAATGGAGTACCAACTTCATCTTGTCTTCTATATCGCTTACCAATTGATCCAGTTTCATCGAAATCAACCATAAAGTCTACAGCTAATTGTTGATATACTTCAACAGCTTTATCACTTAATTTTTTAGAAAGTGGTAAGATAGCTGCTTTGTATGGAGCTAATGCTGGGTGGAATTTAAGAACTGTACGAGTATCATTTTCCCCTACTTCTTCTTCGTTGTAAGCATCACATAAGAATGCTAGCAGAACACGGTCAACCCCTACAGATGGTTCGATACAGTATGGGATGAATTTTTCATTTGTGCTTAGGTCTTGGTAAGTTAAATCTTGACCTGAGTGTTCCATATGTTGTTTTAAGTCGTAGTCTGTTCTTGAAGCAATACCCCAAAGCTCTCCCCAACCGAATGGGAATTTGAACTCGATGTCAGTAGTTGCATTAGAATAGTGTGATAATTCTTCTTGATCGTGGTCACGTAAACGGATATTTTCTTTAGTCATACCTAAGTCTAATAAGAATTTTTCACAATTATTTTTCCATGTAGTGTGCCAATCTAATTCAGTTCCTGGCTCACAGAAGAATTCTAATTCCATTTGTTCGAATTCACGAGTACGGAAGATGAAGTTACCTGGTGTAATTTCGTTACGGAATGATTTACCAATTTGTCCAATACCGAATGGTAATTTTTTACGCATACTACGTTGAACGTTTTTGAAGTTAACGAAGATACCTTGCGCAGTTTCTGGACGTAGGTAAATTTGGCTTGTAGAATTTTCTACTACACCTTGGTTAGTCTTGAACATAAGGTTAAATTGACGAATGTTAGTGTAGTCATGGCTACCACATTCAGGACATTTAATATTTTCACGATCAATAATAGCTTCTAATTCTTCGAATGGAAGACCATCAACTACTACATCTTCATTTTTTTCATTGAAGTAGTATTCTTCGATAAGTTTGTCAGCACGAAGACGTGATTTACACACTTTACAGTCCATCATAGGGTCACTGAAGTTACCTACGTGTCCTGAAGCTTCCCATGTACGTGGGTTCATGAAGATTGCAGCATCTAACCCTACGTTATATGGTGATTCTTGAATGAATTTTTTCCACCATGCTTTTTTTACGTTATTTTTTAATTCAATTCCTAGTGGACCGTAATCCCAAGTATTAGCTAATCCACCATAGATTTCAGATCCTTGAAATACGAATCCTCTATTTTTTGCAAGAGATAAAATTTTCTCCATAGTTTGTTTCCTCCTAGTTATTAAAATATAAAAAAGCCCTAGATATGCCGTAGCACATCTAGGGACGAAATAATTTCCGCGGTTCCACCCTGATTAGTAAAAACTCAACTTTAACAATATTAAATTGTATTTAATGCCAATATTGTTGCTGAACTCTCACCATCATCAGCTCGCTTATTACACTTTTATTCTAACATTAATATGAAAAAGTTTCAAGAGAAATTTCAAAAATTATTCTGAAAACATGTAGCGTTACAATTGATATTAAAAAAATATTTAAGATAGAAGTTTATACCGGTACTGAACCCAAA
>CALHQV010000035.1 GCA_938038035.1 uncultured Gemella sp.
CTACTTGATGAACTGTTTTATTCATTTCCCAAGCTACAGTATTAGAATTAGATACATTTTCATAAAATACATTATTTAGTGAATATTTTCTTCCATCTTTCTTATCTTTAATAAAGTTAAAGACATTACGTGTGAATTTTGTATCGTATACATTACCTACTACTACGTTTAAATATGCGTCTTTGGCGTGATGATAATCATTGATTTCACGGACCTTGATTAACTGTTCAGTATTATCTGATTTTCTATTACCATCTTTAATTTTTCCGAAATTCTGTCTAAAACTAGATACGTTTTCTGCTTTAGAATAGCAAATTGAAGTATTTGTATTTAATTCTCCTAAGATTCCAGCTACTGCTTTAACTGATTGAGATGTTTCTACTAATTGACGAGCAATAAAACCTGTTAATTCTTCGTCTGAGAATTCTTCTGTTCTTACTAATCTATTATATTTTTCATCAGTAATCAATCCTTTTTCTTTTAAGAATTTCCAGAGTTTTCTATTGCTAGGTGTTTGGAAATCTGAACTTAAAGGATATCTATCTCCTTTCTTAGCATTAAGTTCTCTTTCCACCAATACCGTATTAGTGAAGCTGTCGTCTTTTACTTTTGATTGAGGATAAATGTGATCTATATCATATTCTGGAGTATACAAATTTTCTAGATCTATTTGCTTACCACTATACATACATCTTCCTAATTGAGTATAGTATAGATATAATTTCTTCGCTTTTAGTTTAGACTGTTCTTCAGAGCTTAGTCTATCATTCAGTACATCAAAATTAATTGCACCAATTTCTTTTTCTAGCTCTTTTACATCTTTCTTAACAGCTTTATAAGCAAGTTTTAATTGTTTTTCACGTGAAGATGTTGGTTCTTTCTTCCCTTGGTTAGATCTTGTTGTCTCTACGAAAATTTTTGTAGGGGCACAACCTATAATTTTCTTAAGTTCTTCTACTATTCTAACAGTTTGCCAAATTGATCGTTTAACAGATGGTGATACATATAAATCATCTAGGATTTCTGGTGTAATCTCTGTTACATCTTCTTGAAGCTCTTTATTGAATTTGACTATTTGTTGAGAGTAATCGAATCTATCTGCCATTAATTCCATAAATAGAATATTATTCTGACGCATTGCTCCAATGATGTTTAAACATTCTCCAGTTTCCTCATTATAAAGTTTTTTACTAACTAATTCTGTTAGTAGTTTTCTAGAGAATCTTCCCCAATCTTTATAAACTAATCTAGACATTTTTGCTATTTCTTCTTTTGAATATATATCACCATATACCGCTTCTATCTTAGCTTTTATAAGTTTTCTAGATTCTCCGTATAATGTAATCCAAAGAATTATATTTTCTACATGTTCAGAATTAAACTTGTTTCCTAGAATTTTTTTAAAATCCCTATATGATTTCAAATCATTTTTTACAGTAATATCAATTCCAGTAATTTCACCCTTACCGTCTATATATCCTTCTGCTTTCAATAAATTTTTAATACTTGTTTTTGTAATTTTCTTACCTTGTTGTTTGAAAAGTTTTTCCATAATAGCATTTCTAGCTTCTAAACTTATTCTATTTCCATCATATTTTAGGGCATTCAGCTCATTTAATAAGGCAAACTCAGAATATAATAATGAACTCTTCGGAAGAACATCTTCCCCTTTAAGATATGTACATTTATTAGTTAAATTGGTAATGAACTTCTCTGCACTAGCACTTTCATCAATTACTTTCTCATAATTCCAAGGAGTTACTGGTGTATTCTCATACCCTTTATTTCTTACAGACCAAGCAAATCCATCTTCCCTAGCTTTTTTACTAGAATTTAGTGGACCAACATAGTATGGTATTCTAAATTCTAATAATTGAATTACTTTTTCTCTTATACTATATCCACTCTCATCTTTTTCATCTAAGAAGTTATGGTATTTAGCTGCATTATCTAAAATTCTTACCAATTCTTCTTTGTGAATTTGATACGGTACTACAGAATTATCTTTTGTTCTTTGAAGTGGTAAGAATAGTTCTAATTCTAAATCTCTTAAAATTTCTTCTTTAGCTGCACTTTCTTCTAGTTTAGCTAGTTCTTTAACTAAGAAATTTTTAAAGTCTTCGTAATTGCATCCTTTTCCTTCATCACTCTTACGAATATAATTTACGTAGTTGCTTCCCTTATCTTTATCCTCTTTAAATATTGCTGTATAAAGCTCTACTTTTTTATCTTCTGATAATTTTGAATCATTTTTCACAAGATTTTTTAATTTCGTTAAATCATCTCTATGTTTATTATAAAAATCTACTTTTGATTCTGATAATGTCTTCCCTTCTTTTTTAATATCAGAAAGAATAATACTATCATAAACTAACTTAGCTAAATCTAGTAATTCAATATAGTTTGATAGAACTTGTTCATAATCATGTCGAACTTCTTCATAAATTTTTTCTTTAAACGATACAGATTTTATCGCTGCATCTAATTCTTTATACTCATCTATTGCGAATAATTTATCCAGCGAAGGTTTCCCACCAAAAATTAATCTAAATACTTCTAATAATTGTTTTTCTTTTGGATATAATTATGAAAAATTAGAGGAAATGCGTAGTTTTTGGTTTGATAAAGTAGTTACCATGTTTGAACTTA
>CALHQV010000036.1 GCA_938038035.1 uncultured Gemella sp.
TTCTTTTGATTGCATTAATATTTCAAGCTGACTCTTAAATTCGTCATAACCATCGTAAGAATAAGTAAATTTACTAAATCTTTCTATCTCCTTATAACTTATCGTCAAGATATCCTTATTAAAGTTTATGTACTCATACAATTTTACGGGATCAACTGCTTCCACAATATCATTTAATTTAAATGGCATAATCAACGCATCAGCATCTTTGATATTAGAATAGATATCTTTGTGATCTACACTACCAACATACTTTATTCTTTCATTTTCGGGAATTGTAACTCCACTTACTGGTCCTATCAAACGATATTCAATATTCTTAAAATCTTTTAAACTTTTCAACAAAATATCGAAATCAAACCAATGACTTATTGTACCAACATAAGCTAAAACATATTTTTTTGCTTTTCTTTTTTCAGCCGGAACATCCAATACATCTCCATTATAGCCGTTTCTAACAACTTCAATTTTAGACTCATCTAGTACCTCTTGATAATCTTTCAACAGATTTGATAGTAATCTTTCACTAGATACTAAAATTAGATCTGCCCTAGCAATTAATTTAGTTTCAAGTTTCTTGATTCGTTGCTGCTCGTTATTTTCAGTAATGAAAGCAGTATGATAATCCATACAGTCATAAATGACCTTTCCTTTATAGTTATTATCAAATTTCTCAAATTGATTAGGATGTGTTAAATAAACAATATCTGGATCAAACTTTCTAGCTACTTTTTTTATCTTTCGGGAAACAATCCAATCATTTACTGCCTTAAGTTTTGCAAATCTAGTTACAAAGGGGATACTATAAATTCGAGAAAGCTTCACACTATTTTCATTCCTATTTAGAGTAAGACCTTTTCTATTATACCAATACCGATAAAGAACTTCCACATGGTGATTCTTAGACAATCCTTCTGCAATAAAGTGAGGTCGTTGTTTTATCCAATTCCACTCAACGTTCATTACATAAAGTATTTTTTTCATGTTATTTTTCCTTCCCCATCAATTCTAAGAAATAACTAGTAGATTCAAAATTACACTTGTTTGAAAAGATGGTTTTTTCTACCAAATTTGAATATACCTGATTTGTCGCAACATTTTGATGATGGAGAACTTTAATCTCTGGTGTATATAAACGCTTGTATCCTTTTTTTTCACATTCATAGTCCAGAATTTCTGTTTCAAAATAGAAAAACGTATTTGGATTAAAAGCAAACTCCTCATTTTTTATATAATCTTTAGAGTATACGATAAAAGAGCCATGTAAAATTGGATTTACGACGGTTTTCTTATAATTGGTTTCTGAGTTTCTTCTTTTCTGATAGATAAGTGTTCGTAATTTTTTACTTGCTTTAAGCCAACACTTTATTTTCAAAGAAAGACTAATCTGACTTTCTTTTTTAAATTTTTGATTCAGTTTCTTGACTTCATCATAAGTATAATGCGAACATCGTTTTGGATTCTGATGAAGATGATAAGTCGTTGAATAAATATCAGGACCGAGTAAATGAAATTTTTCTCGCTCATATATTTCACTAACTTTTTCCTCAAAATTGTTAGTTTCTATTTCTACATCATTGTTCATAATGACAATAAAATCCGGTTTATATTTGAATTTAGAATATTGATAAGCGACATTATTTCCTCTAGCAAATCCTAAATTTTTATCATTTATTAACACATCAATTTCTTCATCATCTTTATAAAATTCCTGTAACTGTTCACCTGTTCCGTTATTTGAGAAATTATCAATGATGATTATTTTTTTCTGATTGCAATTACTTTCCTGTATAGATTTCACACAAGAAACCGTCTCATCATAAACCTTGTAATGTAAAATAATATAACAAAACAAATTAGTGTCCTCCTAAATGCGATTTCTTTTCATCATCACTAGGCTCTTCGTGAAGATAGTTTTCTCCGTAAAGTCTTTTAAGGTAGCGGTCATACTCCGTTGGAACTTTAAAGGAGGTATCCTCAAAAGACTTCTCTACTCCTTCTCCCCAAATCCCTACCGGCATAACTTCTTTAGCAAATAAAGAAGCATTGATAGTCCCAGCATACTGCTGCTTTTTCCAATCATACTTTTTATAGAGATTATCCAAACGTCTATATACAGAATTCTGAGGAAATAGTTTTGCAAATCCTAGTTTTTTAAAGAAACCAATAATTAGTTTTTGCTTAGCGGAATGCATATCCACATGGTCACCAACATAAGTTGTGCCTAAACTTGCTAAAAAACGATACCAGTATACT
>CALHQV010000037.1 GCA_938038035.1 uncultured Gemella sp.
AAATATTGTAAGTGAGTATTGGAAATTGCATTAGTGTTGAGTTCAATTTCTATTATTAATTGTGTATTTATGATAAGATAGAAGATAACTATACTGTTTATAGAAAGTGATGTAATATGATAATTAAAGATATAATAAAAAAAAATAATTTAGAAGAATTATTTTCAAATGTGAAAATTGGTATAGAAAAAGAAGGACAACGTGTTTTAGAAAATGGGGAGATAACAAAAACTGATCATCCAAAAATATTCGGTGTAAGACACGAGCATCCTTACATTCAGACTGATTTTGCTGAATCACAGGTTGAGTTGATAACAACACCAGAAAATAATGAAAAAGACGTTTTAAGGATTTTAAATGCTATACATGAAGTGACTTTAAAAAACTTACCAAAAGATGAATATATTTGGCCTTTAAGTGTACCAGCAATATTACCTAAAGAAGAAGATATAAGAGTCGCACAATTTGAAAAGCAGTTTGATATAGAATATAGAGAATACTTAGTAAAAAAATACGGCAAGTATAAACAAATGGTATCGGGTATACATTATAATTTCCAACTAGACGATACATTGATGCAGAAAATTTCTGAAATTACTCATGAGGATATAGTAAAAGTAAAAAATGATGTTTATTTAAAACTTGCTAGACAATTTTTAAGATATCAATGGCTTTTAATCTATCTTTTAGGTGCTTCACCTTTAGCAGAGGATAAATATTTTACAGATGGTATAAAACCAACTGATTTTGTAAGAAGTTTAAGAACTAGTAGATATGGTTATGTAAACGATGATGATATTAAAGTATCATATAGTTCGTTAGAAAAATATATTAAAGATATAACAGGATATGTAGAAAATAAACAATTAATAGCTGAAAAAGAATTTTACTCTAGTGTCCGTTTTAGAGGTGCAGATACTATCAAAAAATTCCCAGATCAAGGAATTAAGTATATTGAATTTAGATTATTTGATTTAAATCCATTTGCACCATTTGGTATTTTAGAAAAAGATATTAGATTTGTACATTTATTCATAAAAACTCTGGTTTGGTTAGAAGAAGAGGATAAAAATACTTCTGAATCTTTAGGGTATGAATATAGTGAGAATGTAGCTCTTTCGCATCCAATGAAAAAGGTTAAGTACGAAGAAGAGGGATTATGGCTATTAAATCAAATGAAAGATATGGTAGGAAAAGTAGGTTTCTTGGAAAGTGATATTGATTTAATAGATGAAAAGATTGAAGAATTAAAAAATCCTGAACTTACTATAGGAGCTAGACTTTTAAAAGAATATCAAAAAGAAAATGATATGGCTAAAGTAGGAATGAAGTTAGCTAAAATATATAAAGAGGATGCTTTAAGAGAATATTATTCATTAAGTGCATATTCTAATATGGAACTGTCTACACAAGCTGTAATTGAAGATGCAATAAAAAATGGAATAAAAGTTACTGTTATTGATGAGAATGATCAGTTTATACGCTTAGAAAGTAATGGAAGAGTAGAGTATGTAAAAAACGGAAACATGACAAGTAAAGATAGTTATATTTCTCCATTGATTATGGAAAATAAAGTTGTTACAAAAAAAGTATTAGCTGAAAAAGGTCTTAGAGTTCCAAAAGGATATGAAGTTTCAAGTTTAGAAGAAGCATTACAAAAATTTAATTATATAAAAAACAAACCAATTGTAATAAAACCTAAGAGTACTAATTTTGGATTAGGAATAACTATTTTTAAAAAAGGTACGAGTTCAGTAGAAAACTATTCTAAAGCTATAGAGTTTGCTCTTAAAGAAGATAAAGATATACTTATTGAAGAGTTTATTGAGGGGACAGAATATAGATTCTTTGTTATTGAAGGAAAAACTGAGGCTGTATTATTAAGGGTGCCTGCAAATGTTGTAGGTGACGGTAAACATACAATAAGAGAGTTGGTTGAACAAAAAAATTCAGATCCGCTAAGAGGAGATGCAAAGAAAACTCCTCTGAAAAAAATTGAACTTGGAGAAATTGAAAAACTTCAATTATCTGAACAAGGATTAAACTTTGATTCTATATTAGCTGAGAATGAGGTAGCATATCTTAGAGAAAATTCAAATATCAGTACAGGAGGAGATTCTGTTGATATGACAGATGAAGTTCATGAAAGCTATAAAGAGCTGGCTGTTGAAATAGCGGATGCTATGATGGCTAAGGTTTGTGGTGTAGATTTAATAATTTCAGATATAAAAGAACCTGTAACTACTAATAATTATGGAGTTATCGAAGCTAATTTTAATCCTATGATGATGATGCATATTTATCCACATTCAGGTAAATCAAGAAGATTATCATTAAATGTATTAAAAATGTTATTTCCAGAAAAAAATATAAAATAGATTGCCAGTAAATTTTTAATGCTATATAAAGATAATAACGTAACCAAAAAGGTTAAGTTATTATCTTTTTTTATAGTTAAGAATAAAAAAACAATTGCAATATTATGAAAGTATGAAA
>CALHQV010000038.1 GCA_938038035.1 uncultured Gemella sp.
TAATTACTCCTGTTGTTGGATCGATTGTGTATGTTCCAACTTCTTTTCCATCTTTAAGCGCTGGCATTGTTGTTACTTCATTACCACTTGGATCTACTAGTTTAACTGTAGATTTATCGATTGGCGCTACTTCGTCACCTTTTTTGAACATTGACTCTGTTTCTTGAGTTTGTGGTTGTCCTTGTTTTCCAGTTGTTTCTTTTGGAGTTGCCGTTGGTACTACTGGTGTTACTGTTGGTGTGTAAGTAGTTTCTACTTTTGTTCCGTTAGTATCTTTAGCTACTACTTTCGCTGGATCTGGTGTTCCTGTGAAGTCTTTGTTTGGTTGGAATGTAATTACTCCTGTTGTTGGATCGATTGTGTATGTTCCAACTTCTTTTCCATCTTTTGTTGCTGGAAGAGTTGTTACTTCGTTTCCACTTGGATCTACTAGTTTAACTGTAGATTTATCGATTGGTGCTACTTCGTCACCTTTTTTGAACATTGACTCAGTTTCTTGAGTTTGTGGTTGTCCTTGTTTTCCAGTTGTTTCTTTTGGCTCAGCTGTTGGTACTACTGGAGTTACTGTTGGTGTGTAAGTTGCTGTAGCTGGTGTTCCATTCTTATCTTTTACTTCTACTGTTGCTGGATCTGGTGTTCCTGTGAAGTCTTTATTTGGTTTGAATGTTACTACACCTGTTAATGGATCGATTACATATTTACCAACTTCTTTTCCATCTTTTGTTGCTGGAATTTCTGTTGAGTCTACTGGTTGTCCATTTACTACGAATTTAGCTGGTTGCTCTGGTGTAATTGTGATTGGAGCTGTTTCATCACCTTGTGTAAATGTTGGTTTTCCTGTTTGTTCTTGACCTTGTTTACCTTCAGATGTAACTGGTTCTCCTGTCGGTGTTACTGCTGTTACTTCTGGAGTATATTTACCTTTTGATGTAACTGGAACTTTGTTTCCTTCTGAATCAGTTGCTGTTACTGATACTTGTACATTAACACCTTTAGCTTTTCCTGTAAATGTTGGAAGTGGTTCAAATGTTACTACACCTGTTGTTGGATCAATTGTGTATGTTCCTTCTCCATCAACTACCACTTTACCTTCAGCATTAGCTCCTTCTAATGAGTAGGCAGCTGTTGTCCAGTCAACATTTGTGCCATCTAGTGTATTATCTGTATTATTTAATTCAGAGAAACGATCTTTTCCTGATTTAGAGGTTTGAGTTTGTCCTTGTTTTCCTGTAGTTTCATCTGCAGATGGTGCAATTCCGTATACAGTTGGTGTATATGCATTTTCTACCGCTACTGTTACTGGATTTCCTGATTCATCATTAAATGTTACATCAGCTGCTACTGTTACTGGATTTGCAGTTCCTACAAATCCTTCTACTGGAGTGAACGTTACTTCACCTGTCGTTGGATCTACAGTATAAGTTCCTTCTTCAGTTGTTAAAGATTCAACTTTAGCTCCTGTTTTTGGATCTACTAGTTTGTAATTTGATACTGTAGTTCCTTCTTTTCCATCATTGAAATTGTCGGCCATTGAGTCAGTTTGTTTTTGACCTTGAGCACCTGATGATTTCTCTGGTTCTGTTACTACGATGTAGTATGTTGTTTCTGTAACCGCATCATCAGTCAAAGCTCCAGAATCAGTTCCACCTACTGTAGGTGTAGTAACAACACCATTTGAGTCTACTCCTGAAACTGTTACTTTGTAACGTCCAAGTTTATTAAGAGTATATGCTGTTGCATTTGCTAGATTAGTTTGAGCTGCATTAATCAAAGCAGTGCGAGCCAATTCAACAGCTTTCTCAGCCGCCAATGCGTCTGCACGAGATGTAGTTACTTTTGTATCAAGAGTTGCAACACTTCCTTTAGAAGCGGCAATTTCTGCTTCAGTGGCTGCTTTAAGCTCATTTGCTTTATCAAGTGCATCTTGAGCCATTTTTTCAGCTGTCGGTGAAATTGAACGAAGCTTTAGATTATCCAATGCCAATTGAGCATCTTCTGCAATTCTAGTAAGGCGATCTAAACGTTCTTGCAAGTTTGCTAATGTATTTTGAGCCTCTTGATTATCTTTCACCGCTTGAGCAGCAATATTCGTTTTTTCAGCTGCAGAACGTTGCGCAGCAATGTAAGCAGCCTCTTCTGCTTTTGCAGCATCAAATACTGTTTGTGCTCCATCTGGGTCAGTTACTGTAACTTTTGTTTGGATAATATCTGAATTCTCAGCATTAGATTTATCATCGATTGCATCGGTAAATTTAACATTTGCCTTTGGTGAAGCAATTAAGTTAACTGTTGTTCCTTTATTTTCAGAATAACTTGTTGATGTTGAGTTTGGTTTAGCATTCTGAATAGAAGCTAAATCAGTGCCTACTGCTTCACGATAAGCTACATAACCACTAAATCCTGAATTAGTTGAAATTTTCCAACCAGCATTTGATTCTGTCGCAGTCACTTTAGAACCATCAGAAGCTGTCCATTGATTAGATACTGAATCGTAACTTACTTTAATTGTTCTACCTTGAGTAGAAGAAGTTTGGTCATTCGGTAATAGTGTCTCCGTGCGGAAAACATCTCCTACTTCTTTCACTTCACCTTTAGCACGAATTTCTGCTACTCTATCAACAAGATTCGCAGCTGTAGAGCTAGCACTCCATTT
Source organism: uncultured Gemella sp. (assembly GCA_938038035.1). Taxonomy (GTDB): domain Bacteria; phylum Bacillota; class Bacilli; order Staphylococcales; family Gemellaceae; genus Gemella. Next base: position 2,654 of record CALHQV010000038.1, read on the forward strand.
ACGAGTAAATTCGTAAACAAAGAGCTTAACGTCACCATTCGCTTGAGCCTCAGTATAAATACGACGTTCAGTTAAAGTGGAAGTTCCATCACCGTTATCAACCAAGTGATATGCATCTTCATTTGGAAGTGTGTATTTACCTGTCGCACGGTTAAATGTTGCTACATATTCTTTTTGATTGTGATCTTTAACAGTTACTGTATCACGTTGAAGATATGCTTGAACTTTATCAGTAGTTGCTTTCGCAGTAATACTATCGACGCCAACATATTTCGTCGATTCTGCTTCAACTGCTAAGTTGATAGTCGTATCACCTGAAGTAGATACTGCTGCCAAAGTCGCACCCTCTTCTACAGCCGTATTAGTTGTACCTGCTGCAACAACCCAGTTTCCATCTTTAACAACTAACTTAGTTACTTTTCCGTCTGGCGTTGTGATTTCAGCTTTATTAGCACCTTTAGAAATTGTTACAGGAACGTTAGTTGCATAAGCCTCGACGTTTTTCACTGTAATCTTAGGTGCAACCGCAACTGTAAGGTTTTCATGAGCTTCTTGACCGTTCATGTCCCATGCATTTGCAGAGTTGTAGTCTTTTGCCAAAGCAGCAACAGTAAAGATTCCAGCTTCTGTTGGTGTCCCTGTAATTAAACCTGTCTCTGGAGCATATGTCAATCCTGGAATAGTATCATCAAGAGATACTGGTTTCTCACCATTTTTACCAAGTGTTTTACCATTTAATGTTGTATAAGCAGTAACTGTTTGAGGGTTGGACATAGATCTCACTTTAGTTCCATCAGCTGCCACAAATTCTGCTGGTTTTCTACTTGATGCTGGTGACGTTTTAGATCCTGCTACAAACTTAGAACCATCTTCACGTTGATAGTTAGCTCGCGTATCCCTATTTACACCATCATTATCAACATATTCCAAATTATGACTAACTTGATCTCCAACAGTTACCATTGTTGATTTTCCCTGAATTCTAGGTGCTGTTGAATCTTGCCAACCAATCCAACCAGCTTGTAGGTCACGGAAGTACACTTTTTGCTCAGTACCGTCTTTTGCAACAGTTAATTCATAACGGAAGTCATAAACACCATTTTGAATATTTGCTCCGATGTAACCTTCTACAGTATCCGAATTTGCGTTATAACCTAAACCTGGCGGTAAGTTCATTGGAGTGACTTTCTTGATAGTATATCCTGCTGCTTTAGCTGCATCACTCAACTCGAAACGTTTAGTTACATCTTTAAGATAAACATAATGGTTACCTTGTTCATAAGTGTAGCCATAGATTTCTGTCGCTAAGTACTCATAAGCTCCACCTGATCCATATGAATTAGTATTATTATTTTGACCACTTGCACGGAGTTTATTATTCCACATCGCTGCTTCACGCCCAAGTTTTTGAGCTTCTGTTTTTGATAAAGGAAGGTCAGTACGTGCACCAGTCCCAGGTTGTGGATTGTTTCTAGCTACTGTTTCTGTGTTTTCAGATTGGAATCCTTTAACATAGATACGATACGTATCATTGTTATCCAATGTTTTATATGTTTTACCAGTAGCTGTTGCAAACTCACCGTTTTCTTTTCTAAGTTCTGTAGAAGCTAAGGTATAGCCTTCACTAGCCGAACGTAAGTGTGAACCTTGGACTAGTTCTTTGCCATTACGTTCATCTTTAGAACCAGTGTTTTCAATTGCGTTTGACTCAGATTTTTTCTCAGTATTTCCCGCTCTCTTCCCTACAGTTTCTTTACCATTTGTAGTATCAACTGCTGGAGTTTCTTTTTTCTCAACTGGTTTGTTTTGTAGTTTTGAGTTTACAGTTGTTACAAGTTTGTTGTAAGCAGCTTTTAACTCATCTTGACTAGTAGCACTTGAAAGAGCTGCTTTTGCCGCTTCCAAATCTGCATTCAAAAGAGCCAAACTTTCGTCTGTCTTGTTTGCATATTTACCTGCAGCTATATTTCCTGCTACCTGGTTAACATAAGCTTCTAATTGAGCCTTATCCAATTTAGGAGCTACTACTTCTTTCGGAACTTCCTCTGGTTTAGCTTTCTCTGCTTTAACCTCTGGTTTAGCTTCCTCTACTTTAGTTTCTGGCTTAACGGCTTCCTTCTCTTTATTAGAATCCGCTTGATTTGCTGGGGCAGTAGCTGCAGCTACTGATGCTTCAGCACCTTGAACTTCCGTTGCTGATACCGCACCATTTCCAAGGAACATCAAACCAGCTGCAATTGCTACTGATGCTGCTCCAAAGCTATATTTCCGGATACCATAACGGATGTACTTTTCTACTCTAAAATCTTGTTGTTGCTTGCCTTTCATTTAGACCCACAACCTCCTTTTTTTATTTTGATGTCGA
>CALHQV010000039.1 GCA_938038035.1 uncultured Gemella sp.
TTCCGATCTGGAGAATTGCATGATCTTGACTCAGTGCAACCTCCATCTCCTGGGTTCAAACAATTCTCCTGCCTCAACCTCCCAAGTAGCTGGGATTACTAGATCCAGGAATAGGAGATTTCCTATATTTATCAAGGATAATAATATTTTTCCCATTCTTTTTGAGTGGAGTATTATTACAAAACTTCGATATAGTAAGTTTTAAAGATAAAAATTCTAAATATAAAATCTTAGCTGGACTTATAGTTTTAGTTTGGTTAGGATTATGTATTTATGAAGTAGATAGAGTATATGGGCTAAGATATCTGTTTACAGGGAGAAATCCGTTTTCCCCTAGAATAATGAGTTATGCTCCATTAGTGAGATTAGCTAGTTATATCATATCTTTTAGTATAGGTCTTTCTCTTATAATGCTTATGCCAAATAGAAGACTGGGTTTGATTACGGATATGGGAAAAAATTCTATAAATGTGTATTTTTGGCATATGCACATATATTATATATTGAATAAGCTATTTGGAATTTCTAATATATTTCATTATGGTGTGAAAGGGAAAATAACTTTTCTTGTTATTGGGGTTATTTTGAGTATAATATTATCCCAAAATATATTTAATTTTCCGATAAGACAAATAAAAAAACAAGTATTTTCAAGTGAAAAAGCATCATGATTTTAAGAATCACGATGCTTTTTGTTTCTAATGCGGTACCCTAAATAACAAATTATTAATAATGAAATAATGAATAATGGATAATTCCTAAAATCAGAAATATTTACTTTTCCCTCACTATTCACATGAAGGAAACCGATCCATTTATTTTTACTTAAAGTTCCATCAGTTTCAAAATGATAGAAGTTTTCCCATTCATTTTTTGCTGCTCTTCCATCTTTTTTGAAATAATATTTAGATGTTGAATCAATTTCTTTCCAAGAATCTGTTAACATTCCGTTATTTTTATCTATGTAGTAGAAGTTATCGTTATCTTTAACTAATCCTGTTTTTAAAGAGCCATTATTATTGAAGTAGAACCACTTGTTATCAAGATATTTCCAACCTACAGCAACAGTACCTGAATCGAAGAAATAGTACCAATTATCGTTGTGCTGTGTCCAACCATCTTCAGGGGCTTCATTTTTCCAATTTTTAAATTTTAATATATTGTTTTCATTATAGAACCCATAGTGAGGATAATTATTTGAGACATTGATAACTTCTCCATTATTGAACTCAAGAGAAATGGCTGCCCTGTCTAGTTGACCCGCATTTATAATACTGATATTTTTTTGTTTTAAATATTCGGCATAATTTTCTTCTACAGGTCTAATACCAGTTTTTATAATTTTTTTAGGATTAAGTTTATCCACAAATTCTTTTGTATTTGATTTTGTTGTTTCTACATGATGATTAAATTTCATGACATCTACTTGACCGATTAATGGGCCATATTTTTCTTCAAGGTGTCTTTCGGTATTTTCTAAATCCCCGCCTAGGAAAATTCTAGTGTTATTAATGTCCACAATTGCTAGAATTGAATTTAAGTTATCGTCATATACTTTTTTTAATGAACCATCACTTTCGTATTCATTTTCATAATTTAATAAATCAATTTTTATATCACCTAGCATTAGGTGTGAATCTTCTTCAGTAATGTTTTGAATTACAGTAGTATTAGTTTCTTTCGCTGCCTCTAATGCTCTTTCATATCCATATAAATTATCCCAAAGTCTAGTTTTATCTGAAATTCTATCATCACTATATTTTTTAATGTATAGTTTTTCTGTTGGGATAGATTTTAGTATATCATGTGCAGAACCAACATGATCTGAATGCGCATGGGTTATAATAATGAAATCAAATTTTTTAATTCCCAATTGTTTTATATGAGCGAATAACCTATCTTGGGTAATTTTCTTTTTATCTTTTGTTATACCTTCTCTATCGGGATATCGAGGATTTGAACCATCTGGATATGAAAAATCTTCCCCAGTATCAATCATTGCATAGTGTCCGTTACTCTCTAGTATCATCGCGTCAGACCATTCGGCAACAGTTATAATATGTAGTTTATCATCAGCCTTAGCATGTATTGTTGGAAGAAAAGTCATAGATACTAAGACCATTATAATAAGTGTTTTTAAGATTTTCATAGATACTCCTTTATTAGTTTTTATTAATTTTACTTTTCACCATATTTATCGCATAGTTTATTGTTGAATCTTTTAGTACTGTTAGGATAGCTAAATAATAAATTCCACAGATTGCTATGACTGTGCAGACCATAATAAGCATGTTTAATGTGATTTCATAAGAATTAACGTGGAATACAAATTTTGTAATGAAGTATATTGGAATAAAGCCAAGGGATACTACAAGGTATTTGTAAAGTGAAGAAAATACAGCTGATAAGTTTATTAGCTTATATTTTTTAATGAATTGTATTTCTAACAATACTACTAATCCTTCTGCAAGTATTGTTGTTCCAATATAGTATTCTGGTTTGAAAATATTACAGAAGTATAATGTTGAATTTAACACTACATTTAATCCACCACCGATAAAGTAAAATGAAGTTAATTTTTTTTCGAAATCATTGATGAATATAATTTGCTTTCCTAGTATCATTTCAATAGACCAAATAATAGTTCTAATCGCAAATATACTTGTTACTATTCCTGCTTCTAAATATTTATCTGATGAATAAATAACAGTTGCATATGTTCCTAGAATCATTATTCCGATACTAGTTGGTATCATCAGGAAGAAGAATAGTGAAGATCCTTGCTTGATTAAATATTCATAAGAATCTTGATCTTTTTTTCCTAAGTAATAACCTAATCTAGGAAGACTGACATTTAAAGCTCCACTAAGCACACCTGCGATAAGCATTACTATGCTCGATGCGATAGTGTAGTAAGATATATAGTTTTCATCTGGACTTTTTGTTATAAACATTCTATCAAGTAGTGTATATAGCATATTGGCATTTGCTAATAATAACATTGTAGTTAGTGCTTTTGTAGATGTCAATAAGTCCTTAATATCAATTTTAACAAATGAAACTTCTCTTTTTATCCATAAGAAACTTAGTAGATAGTTTAAGATTGTAGTAGCACTCATTATGATTGCATATGGTATAATGTCATCTTCTGTTTTTACAAATGTGAAGATTGATACTAACATTGCGATTCTAATAAATAAAGTTTTATATAGAATAAACGTATAGTTTTCGTATGCTTCATTCATCCATTCAATGTTTAAAAATTGGAACAAGGCTTGAATTCCAAGTATATAGTATAAAATTTTTAAATTTTCAGTATCATGTGTGCCTACGCTGATAAATATAAAATATAGAGTAGTTATCGCAATTGAGGTAACTACTGATATATAGAATAGTTTTGAAAATACGTAGTTGATTTTGTTTTTATCGTCTTTTACTTTACTTATTGATCTAATACCGTAGTTGTATATTCCGAATGCAGCAAGTGGTATTACAAAACTAGCCCATGTATTTGCTGTATTGAAATAACTGTAGTTAGATTTACTAAGTATTCTGGTCAAGTAAGGATTAGTGATTAATGGGAACACTATGTTTAGAACGTTAACCATTAAACTCGCTAATGCATTAACTTTTATGCTTTTCATTTAAAGGAAATCCTTTCTAAAATTCTATTTTACATTATATCATATTTTCAATTCATTAGCTCAAAATTATAGGTTTAATAGAAGATTTTTGAAGTTTATTGTTTTTATATGATATAATAAAATAGATAATATATTAAAAAAATAGTATTTAAAAGGAGCAGAAAAATGATATACGCAGGAATATTAGCTGGTGGAACAGGAACTAGAATGGGAATAAGTAATATGCCAAAACAATTCCTAGAATTAGGTAAAAAACCAATACTTATCCACACAATTGAGAAGTTCTTATTAGAGCCTGAAATAGAAAAAATCGTAGTCGGTGTTCATGAAGATTGGGTATCTCATGCTGAAGACTTAGTTGAACAATATGTTTCAGCGTTTGCTGATAGAATCATTATTACACCTGGTGGTGTTGATAGAAATACAACGATTGAGAATATCATTAATAGAATTAATGAATACAAACCTTTAACTGATGAGGATATTATCGTAACTCACGATTCAGTTCGACCATTCATCACACTTAGAATCATTAAAGACAACATACGTCTAGCTAAAGAAAATGATGCTGTTGACACAGTAGTAGAAGCTGTAGATACAATTGTAGAAAGCACTAATGGAGAATACATTTCAAACATTCCAAACAGAGCTCACTACTACCAAGGACAAACACCTCAAAGTTTCAAATGTTTAGATTTCTTAAACTTATATAACTCATTAGACAAAGAAGAAAAACAAATACTTACAGATGCATGTAAGATATTCGTTATAAAAGGGAAAAAAGTAGCACTAGCTAAGGGAGAATACTCTAATATCAAAATAACTACAGTAACTGACCTTAAGATAGCTAAGAGTATGCTAGAGGACGAATAATATGATAAATCAAATATATCAATTAATTAAACCGAAATTTATTAATGTAAAATACAACGAAGAGAACATAAATGATGGTGACAAAATCATCATCCGTCCAAACTACATGGCACTATGTCATGCAGACCAAAGATACTACCAAGGGAAAAGAGATCCTAAGGTACTGGCTAAAAAACTACCTATGGCACTTATTCATGAATGTGCCGGGATAGTAATCTCAGATCCTACAGGAACGTATAAAGTAGGACAAAAGGTAGTAATGATACCTAACCAACCACCAAGACAAAGCGACGAGGAATTCTATGAAAACTACATGCCAGGAACACACTTCCTATCAAGTGGTTTCGATGGTTTTATGAGAGAATTCGTAGCTCTACCTAAAGATAGAGTGGTAGCTTATGATGAAGTTGAAGACTCTGTTGCGGCTATTACAGAGTTCATAAGTGTAGGTATGCACGCAATGGATAGATTCTTGAAGAATTCACATAGTAGAAAAGATAGAATAGCGGTAATTGGTGATGGAAGTCTTGCTTATGTTATGGCAAACATAATAAACTACACTCTACCAGAGTGCGAGATAATAGTAATAGGTCGTCACTGGGAGAAGTTGGAACTATTTAGTTTCGCAAAAGAAAGATATATCACAGATGATATTCCTGAAGACTTAACTTTTGACCACGGTGTAGAATGTTGTGGTGGAGATGGTAGTGGTTATGCAATAAACGACTTAATCAAATACATCAAACCACAAGGTAGTCTAGTACTAATGGGAGTTAGTGAATATAAGGTAAATATCAATACACGTGATATCTTAGAAAAAGGATTAACGCTAATAGGTTCATCACGTTCAGGTAGAATCGACTTTGAGAAAGCTATTGAGATGCTTAGTAACAGAAAATTCGAAAGAAGATTCAAGAATATTATCGAGCTTGAGCAACCTGTAAGAAATATTAAAGATATTCATAGGGTGTTCGCAACGGACTTAAATACAGCCTTTAAGACGGTGTTTAAGTGGGAGATATAGGGAGGTGAAATTTTAAATTGATGATGGAATTAGAAAAAAAACCGATATTAACTTCAGCAAAATTAGTGGAATCGTTAGAAAATAGGGGAGTAACTTTCGATAAAGTATCTAAAGAGGAGGCAGAAAAATATTTTTTAGTAAAAAATAATTATTTTAGAACAGCATGTTATAGAAAAAATTTTGAGAAGAATAAAATGGGTGAAAATAAGGGGAAATACATTGATTTAGATTTCTCTCAATTGGTAGAAATATCCGTTCTAGACATGAGATATAGGTATCTGATAGTACATATGTGTCTGGATATTGAACATGCCCTAAGGTATCATTAGTAAGTTATTTTGAAGAAAATAATGTAAATACATATACTTATGTATCTCGTTTTTTAGAAGAATATGAATACATAAAAGCTAATATAGTTCGCATGAGAAATAAATCTTATTGTAATAATATAA
>CALHQV010000040.1 GCA_938038035.1 uncultured Gemella sp.
TCCCTTTCATATCTATATACTTATGATTATTATCTTTAGAATACTCAATATTTGCATCTTTATATCTATCATTAGTACTATTATCTACTAAAATTATATTACTAGCTTCATTTTTTAAACTTCTATATGTTTTTGAATCCCATATATACTCATTATATAAAACTATTACATAATATATGTACTGCTTTCCCTTTGAAACTATCATCCCCTAAACTCCTTCTCATACTCATCAACTATATATTCCCAAGAAAATTGTTTTTTAATTCTCTCTTTAGCATTCTCTGCAAGAATCTTTATCTTTTCTTCATCCAGCTTTTCTGCTTCTTCAATAAGAATATGAAGATTGTCTTTTTCCCAATATAGCGCTCCGTTTTCTCCAACTTCTCTATTAAATCCTACATCTAATAGTAAGTTTAATCTAGTGCTTCCTAAAGCTTCTAATAAAGATGGATTTGTTCCACCAACCTCATGTCCATGGAAGTAGGCAAACGCATTTTCTCTTATATATTTTAATAATTCTTGATCATATACAGTCCCAACAAATTTAATACGAGTGTCTTTATCAAACCCTGTAGTTTCTTTTAATTTTTCATAAAATGAATTTTGCTCAACATTTGTAATTAATACAAAATCTTTCTTACTGTTAGATTTCATAAATTCTCTGATCATTGTTTCATAGTTGTTTTCTGGAACAAATCTTCCTACTACTAAGTAATAATCATTTTCTTTAATATCCTTGCTAGAAAACCACTCTCTCACTACTTTACTCTCATTTGTAAGAATACTCTTATTCAAATCTGTTCCATAGGCTATATAAGTTGTTTTCGGATTATACTTTTTATAATCCTCTTTAATATATTTCTCTATATTTTTACTATCGCAAATTAGTTTATCCGCATGTTTTACCATAAGACTCTCTGATATTTTCCAATATTTTCTAACTGGTAAACTCCATTTTTCTCTTAACCATTCATGACCATCTGGGTTAACTAATAATACTCCACCTATCTTGTCTATTTTTCTTTTTAACCGAGCTATGAACGGTCCTATTCTACAAGCAAGAACATAGAATATAGGTCTTTCATACTTTTCTTTTTCTGCTTTTTTTATCGCCCATTCTAATGCTTTTACATCATAATAAATAGCTTTAGCTGGTCCTATATTAGGCAGATCTATAGTATAACAATTTGCACCATTATGAACAAACTCTCTTTCAAAAATTCCAGATTTATCATTATTTTCTTTTGTACATGCTACATGATATTGTATATTCTTGTTTTTCTGATTCTCTGTTAATTTCTCTACAAACGTTTCAAAACCACCATATTTGGCCGGTATTCCTTTTGAACCTACTATAAAAATATGTTGCATTTTCACTTTTCCACTTTCATTTATTTTAATTTTATGATATTATATCTGTATTACTCATTTAAGTCTGTGTTTTAGTTTGGCGACGAAACACAGTCTTTTTTTATTTTTATCAGAACAAGGAGTGGCTGTATATACTTTTATCACCACTCCCTATTTTTTACTTTTCCCTGTATTATTTACTTCCTTCTCTTTTTAAGACAACCATTATAGTTTTTATTATAATTTTTATGTCTAATCTTAGCGACCAATTTTCGATATATTTCATATCTAGTTTAACTACTTCTTCAAAATCAAGTATGTTACTTCTTCCACTAACCTGCCACATTCCAGTAATACCCGGTTTTACCTGCATACGTTTGAAATGATGAAGATCATATTGCGTATATTCATCAACTGTTGGAGGTCGTGTCCCTACTACACTCATGTCTCCTTTAAGAACATTGATGAATTGTGGAAGTTCATCTAGTGACCAATCTCTTAACTTCTGTCCAAACGGGAAAACCCTAGGATCATTATCCATTTTAAACATTAATGTTGTCTCTAGCTCATTTTGACTTAAAAGTTTTGCTTTTCTTTCCTCAGCATCCATATACATACTTCTAAATTTGTATATTTTGAACTTTTTACCATTTTGACCTATTCGTGTCTGTGTGAATATAAGTGGCCCCGGCGCTTGTTTTTTCACTATCGGTAATATTATTAAGCCAACAAGAATTGTTAATAATATACCCACTATCGAAATCACTATATCCATAACCCTCTTCAGAATTACCTGACGTAATGTTGCTATTTTTATCGCTGATGTTAAGTAAATATTATCCCCTTGGAAGGTAACGGCTGTATTCGCCCCAACTTCTTTTATTATCGGTGTAATATTGATCTTTGTAGGAATACCAAGAACTTCAAAAATCTTAAAGATTTCTATTAGGCTAGTCTGAGACGATAAGTTAGCGTAGATTTCATCAACTCTATGCTGAGATAAAAAATCTCTAATTTCAGAAATATTATGAACCACAGGCTTAGCGTTATACATATATTTATCTGAATTATTCGCATATGCTAGTACTTGATAATTACTAGGTAATTCACCTATTGTATCTAAATCACAAAAATCTGATAAGATTATAATATTACGACTATCATCACGATAACGATTATTTATTGTTTTAGAAATAGTCCTTACACAATAAATAAAAACAAATGCTAGAACTAGATATATAATCAGTTCCATACTTTTTACTATATCAAAGAAGTCTTTGCGATTAAATAATACTAAAAATAGTGTAAATAACGATACCACCTTAAGTACATATATTGTAGTTGCCTTAAGTTCTTTAAGATATCCTCTTTCTGATATTGTCCAGTATTCTTCTGACATAAGCGCTACAAGAAAACCAATAACATTCATAGCTATGAAAAAATATAAGTTGTCTTTTGATTTTGATTGAAAATCAAAACTAAAAATATATGCTAAAGATAAGGCTATTAAATCAGTCACCAAGAACAGAAACTTATTATTTCTTCTAATATAATACATCTTGTTCTCCTCTTAACTAAAAAATTTACTTTTTATCTTTATTTCCTTTTATTCCATAGCTACCATAGTGACCGTAGTAACCACCATAACCAAGTTCACTTGAGTTAACTTTGTTTAAGATTACACCTAGGAACTCTGCTCCACCTTTTTCTAGTTGTTCCTTGGCTTTTTCGATACTTTTCTTCTTAACGCGATTTGCTTCTACTAGTAGCACTACTCCGTCAGCCTTAGGAGCTACGATAGCCGCATCTATTACCTGCCCCACTGGCGGTGTATCTATAATTACATAATCATAATACTCTCTGAATACTTCAATCATAATATTAAAATTTTTATTTTGTAATAATCCTGTTGGATTCGGAGGTACTTGTCCCGCCGGAATAACGTTTAGATGTTCAACATCAGTTTCATAAATAACGTCTTCGATTGGAGATACTCCTGACAGATAGTTTGATAACCCGCTAATTTTATGTTTAAACTTAAAACGACCTGCCATAACTGATTTACGTGTATCAGCGTCTACTAAAATAGTTTTAAGACCCAGTTTTGCTAATGAAATTGCTAAGTTAGTCGATACTGTACTTTTCCCTTCATTTTCTGAAGTTGATGTTATCGCGATTACTTTTTTATCTTTTCCTAAAAATTGGATATTCGTACGTAAGGCGTTGTAATACTCTTCGTTTTTAGGATCAACTATTTTTTGGTTTGTTAGTAAATTAATTTGTGCCATATTTTCTTATCCTATCTCTTTCCTGTTTTTGTGTCTGGAACCACACCTAAAAGTACTAATCCCATTGTTTCTTCAATATCTTCCGCTCTCTTAACTCTATCATCTAGCAACTCGAATAGCACTACTCCCGCTACAGCTAAAATGAATCCTAATGCTGTTGCTAAAATTCCATTTTTTGGAATATTTGGAGAACTTGGAGAAGTAGCTGCTTTTGCTTCTTCTAACGTTGTTACATCATCGATTTTTGTTACTTCTTTAATTTGATCTGCTGAGATTTCTTTTACAGTATTTGCTAAGTCACTCGCTACTTGTGGATCTTTATCTTGAACAGTAATTGAAATAATACGTGTGTCTTTCGGTGCTTCTACACTAACTTTTTTCGCTAGTTCTTTAGCCGTAAGTCCTGTTCCACTTTTCTCTGCTGCATCTTCCATAACTTTGTTAGAAAGAATGATTTCTTTATAGTCTTTTACTAATAGTGATCCTAGTTGAACATCTTGGGTAGTAATTGCTTTTTTCTCATCTTTCGTTTGATTAACTACGTATACTTTCGTAGTAGACGCATATTGTGGTGTTATTACAAAAATGCTAACCGCAAGTGAAATTGCAGTAAATAGTAATGTTACTAATACTATTAATACTTTCTTCTCCCAAATTCTTCTTA
>CALHQV010000041.1 GCA_938038035.1 uncultured Gemella sp.
TAAGTTCTAATGTTGTGTTATCAATAAATTCTAGATTTATTCTCTCGTATTCTTTGATTTTTTTAATTTCTTTATTTGATAGTTTTAAATCTCTTAATTTTTCAAAAGAAATATTATTTAATTTAGCTAAAATATATAAACTTTGACAGAATGAATAACTTAAAAAATCCTGAACCTCATCAACCTCATCAAAGAATGGAATATATGAATTAAGCTTACTATCTATTAATAATTCCAAACTCCTTAAATTACCTTTACCAGCTAAAAGTTTTTTGAATTCATTTACAATGCGCTCAATAGATACAAATTTAATAAGTTCTGCATTTTTTTTAATAGCATTTAATGTATTATTCTCAATTTCAAAACCCAATTTAGATGAAAAACGAAACGCTCTTAACATCCTTAAGGCATCTTCATAAAATCTCTCATTAGGATTATTTACAGTGCGAATAATCTTAGAATTTAAATCTTGATCTCCATTATGATAGTCAAATAACTTGCCATCGTAATCTAATGCCATAGCATTAATTGTAAAATCACGTCTATCTAAATCTTCTCTTAAATTACTTACAAACTCTACCTTTTCAGGAGAACGATGGTTTGTATAATCTTCCTCAGTTCTAAATGTAGTGACTTCATAACTATCACCATTAACTAAGATTGTTACTGTTCCATGCTGAATTCCTGTATCAATGCTCTTACGAAACACCTTCTTTACTTCATCAGGTAGTGCATTTGTCGTTATATCAATATCAGAAAAATCTTCACCTAATAAATAATCTCTTACACACCCACCAACAAAGTATGCCTCATATCCATTTTGATTAAATATCTTTAAGATATCTATAGCTCCTTTAAACTTATTTTTGAAGTTATTTCTTACCATAATGTCCTTTCAAATTATTAAAGGACTGGAGAGAAACCCCAGCCCTTGTATCTTATTTATTATTTAGATAAGTTATAAGTATCTCTAGCAATCATAACTTCTTCATCAGTAGGAATTACAAACGCTTTAACTTTAGAATCCGCTGTTGAGATTTCTGCAACTTTTCCACGTACATTGTTTTTCTCTTTATCTACTTGTACACCTAGGAAAGTTAATCCTTCTAATACTTCTTCACGAACCCAAGTAGCATTCTCACCAACACCTGCAGTAAAGACAATTGCATCTACTCCATTCATAGCAGCTGCATAAGCTCCAACGTACTCTTTAATTCTGTTGATATAAACATCAATTGCTTCAGCTGCATGCGGGTTAGTATCTCTAACGTCTTCAACATCACGTAAGTCAGAAGATAGTGCAGATACACCTTTTAATCCTGATTCGAAGTTGAAAATACGTACGATTTCTTCAAGAGATAATCCAGTTTTTTGAGCGATGTAAGGGATAGTAGCTGGATCAATATCACCAGTTCTTGTACCCATTACTAAACCTGATAGCGGTGTGAATCCCATTGAAGTATCGAATGATTTTCCATTTTTAATAGCACAAATCGAAGCTCCGTTACCGATGTGACAAGAAATTGTTTTTAGTTCTTTAGGATCTTTTCCTAAAATTTCAGCAACTTTTTCTCCAATGTATCTGTGACTTGTTCCGTGTGCACCGTATTTACGAACACCGTATTTTTCATAAAATTCTCTTGGTACAGCATACATGTATGTTGATTTAGGCATACTTTGGTGGAAAGCTGTATCAAATGTTAATACGTTTGGAACTCCTGGTAATTCTTTTTGGAATGAACGAACACCTTTAATATTCGCTGGGTTGTGTAAAGGTGCTAAATCTTCGATAGAATCAACTTTAGCTAATTCTTCATCAGTTACTAGAACTGAAGAATCATAGAATTCTCCACCATGAACAACACGGTGACCAACTCCTTCAATTTCTTTAACATCTTGTACAATACCTAATTTTGTTAATTTTTCAAGTAGCATTTCAATGGCCACGTCGTGGTTAGGAATATCTAATGTTTCTTTATTTTTTTCACCGTTGAATTCAATAGTGAATACACTGTTTTCAATACCGATTCTTTCAACTAGTCCTTTTGTAATAACTTTTTCTTCAGGCATTTCAAATAACTGAAATTTTAAAGATGAACTTCCTGAGTTGATAGCTAAAATCTTTGTCATAAGTATAAATCTCCTCTTAATCTATTTGCATTATATGTACTATTATCTCATTAAATATAATTAATTACAAGGGGTATTTAAAATTTTTTATAAAGAAATTTACAAAAAAACTGATAACTAGAATACGCTATCTATATTTTAGTTATCAGTTTTCTGTATTTTTATTATTTTTCTTTTAATGCGAAAATATTTCACTTCAATAACTATTATGAAGTAAATGTACTACTCACTATACTCCAACCACCATTTTCATAATGTTCCAATTGACCACTTGAATTTACTCTATATTTACCTACTGTAGTTCCATTTTTCTTCAAGTTAGTATAGGCTAAATGATCGCTAGCTAGCCATACATCATAAGAAAAATCTGAATTTGCTGAACCTCTAGAGTAATCCCTAATATACATAGCTCTAGCCCAATCCCCAACTTGTGAATCAGTAAGTTCTTTTGTATTTACAGAACTATTCTCTCTTAGAACAATACTTGTAGATGATGAGCTATCTTTAGAACTATCTTTTGTTTTTTCATTTAAACCTCTGACTGTATAAGAACGTTTAAACTCACCTTTTAATGACAGTTTTTTTGCTTCAGCCGAAGTTTTACTCAAACTTATCGTAACCTCCACTTTTTCACCATTTCTTAAGTTATTAGACTTACTATAAGTAATTGTTGGCTCTTGTAGAAATTTAGTAACTGTAGAATCTTCAGTATCTACTGTTGGTATTTTCTTAATATCTGCAGAAGCTGTACCATCTCCATCAGTTCCATAGGGTTTAAATTCTATTTCATACTGACTTAAATCTACTACTGCTTTACTATTCAAGTAATATTTTGTATATCCAAAATACCCAGAAATTGATATTAAACCTATTACTAAAAAGCTGATTAAAAAAATAAGGCCAGTTTTCTTTTTAGGCTTATCATATTCTACATAATTAAAATTCGGAGGGAAGTTTTCTTGATTATACTGACTACTATCATTATATCCATTATAAACATTATTTTTAATATTATTATAGTTTGTATTCTCCGTTGAATAACTTTCGTAATAATTATTCGAATTTTGTTGGTACTGATTAGCATAATCTACATTATCATATTGACCAGTATAATTCATATCTTGATATTGCTGATTTTGATAGTTGTTGTTTCCATATTCATAATTTTGGTGAACTTATACCAGAATTGTCAGATCGGATGTGGCAACGTTCCCCAAGCAGTTTTTG
>CALHQV010000042.1 GCA_938038035.1 uncultured Gemella sp.
TAACTCCCAAAGTAGAGTTATACAAAAAAAGTAGACATAGAAATAAACAATATAATATAGTAAAATAGACACAAAAAGGAAATGTTTTAAAATAGAAAAAAATATCTACGATGAAGATTTAAAAAATTCAATTGTTAATCTATATCAAAATGGTAAACCTTAAACACAACTAAGTAAATATTATTTCATTTCTTTAAGTACCATTAATAAATGGATGAATCAGTATTTTGAGATTAAAACTAAATATGGCGATTTGTTAACCGATAAACAAATAAAAAAACTTCAAAAACAAAACTCTCAAGTTAGAAGAAAATCAAATTTTAAATAAGGCGATTGCCATCTTCACTCCACACTCAAACAAAGATTAAATGCTATTCTCATCCTTAGAACTCAACACAATATTAAACTGTTATGTAAAGTATTCAATGTTAAAAGAAGCATATACAAATATATCTCAAATAATATACTTCCTAGAATCGAAGAAAATCAAATGATTTCTAGAGTCATTTTGAAAATTCATGGAGACTTTGATAAGCGACTTATACATATAAGATTACTCATATTTTTGAACATAATTATGGTATTAAAATTAGCTTTGGAAGAGTATATCGATTAATTAAAAAATTAAATCCTCCTACTACGTCTACTTCTAAATCCGTTATTCCTATTCAATCTTTTCCTACAGCTGAGAATCATATTAATCACCTAATTTCAAATTATCACAAAAATACTCATAACAAAGAATAAATTTCTAGTAAACTAGTTAATATTTTAGATAGCCTTAATTACTTTCATCCGTTTAGAGAAGGAACTGACCATCCCCAGAGAGAGGTCCGGCATTAATGAAGAACTACGAAGCAATAATTAATGTTGTAACAGATGACAATATATACAACCTCTACATGGCCAACACTGTATGCCATGATAGGGCTAAATTAAAAATTTTATTTGATAATATCCTAATAATAGGCTACTAAAATATTCCCTTTTTTCTTATAAAGTAAGGAGGGGCTTTATTTTTTTATCAATATTTTCAATACTTCTTTTATCCTCACTCTCTTGTTTATGCAACCGTTTAAATTTTTTCTAGTATTTTTTAAGTTTTTTCTTTACAAAGTCCTGCATAAGTGATAATATAAATTTAAGTTAACACATTAAATTTTGATAAATAAATAATAATTAAATCAAGGAGGGATCAACTTGAAAAAATACGAAAAGATTATAAATGATATCATCTTAAAAATACAAACCGGTATTTTTAAAGAAGGTGAGCAACTCTATACAGAAAAAGAGATAAAAGAAATATATAATGTTAGTAGTACTACTGCTGTTCGCGTGCTAAATGAACTAGAGTCAGCAGGGTACATTTTTAGAATTCAAGGTAAAGGAAGTTTCGTTAACAAAACTCTAGTTAATAAAAAAGTCTTTGTTACAGAAAACAACAACTTCCATAAACACTTCAAAGAATCAGTATCTGAACATTCTGAAGTTATCGAAGCTGAGATTATTCAAGATAAAGAACTTTGCTCAAAATTAAAATTAAAAAATCAAAAACTTCTGAAAGTAGCTCGTATAAAATATATCGGTAATGTTGCTTGGGCTCACCAAACCAACTATATTCCGATTAAATATTTACCTGATGTTAATATCGATGATATCGATAGTTTCAAAGAGCTTGCTACTATGATTAGAAAAAAATATCGTATAGATATTCACCAAGAAAAATCTAAAAAAATTATGAAAGTTATAGTTGATACTCCTGAAGAAATTGCCAACTTTATCGCAAAAGACGGTGAACCATGTTTTGAATTTGATAGGTACACCTACTTTGCTGATGGAAAAATTTTCGAATATGTAAAAATCTTTATAAATTATAAATACTACAGCTTAACAATTAAAGATTAGGCGTTGGATTGGAGCTAACTATGAACAAAAAAGAAGAAATCTTAAACAAAATTAAAGGCGGAATTATCGTTTCTTGCCAAGCATTACCTGGAGAACCACTTTACGTTGAAGAAGGTGGAATCATGAAACTTATGGCGCTAGCTGCTAAAGAAGCCGGAGCTGTTGGTATTCGCGCTCAAGGAGTTACTGATATAGTTCAAATTAAAGAAACAGTTGACCTACCTGTTATCGGAATTATTAAACAAAGTTATGAAGGTATGTCACAATTCATCACAGCAACTATGAAAGAAGTAGATGCTCTTGTAGAAACAGGTTGTGAGATAATCGCCTTAGACTGTACTTTACGCCCGCGTTTTGATGGTACAACAATCAATGATTTTATCGCGGAAATCAAAGCTAAGTACCCTGACATTCTTTTAATGGCAGATATTGCTACATTCGAAGAAGGCGTAAATGCGGCTAACATCGGTCTTGACTTTGTCGGAACTACATTAAGTGGTTATACAGAAAATACAAAAGATAGACCGAACGAAGTAGACTTAGGTCTTATCAAAAAGCTATCTGAAACTATTTCTGTACCAATAATCGCAGAAGGTCGTATCCACTACCCTGATCAAGCAAAAGCAGCTTATGATGCAGGGGCATTTAGCGTAGTAGTTGGCGGAGCTATCACTCGTCCAAAAGAAATCGCAGCTAGATTTATTAATGCAGTGAAATAAACAAAAAAGTTCTAATTGACATTTGATCAATTAGAACTTTTCTTTATGTTATTTTTCCCAAGCACGTCCGTCGATATAGCTTGATTTTCTGTAGTTTTCTTTCAACGGTTTTGCCGGCATTATTATCGATAACAGAATATATATCAATATCGGGCTACCAAATGAGAAAATACTCGCTAATAAGAATAGTACTCGCAAGAAACTAGCACTTATTCCAAATCTTTTACTTAAACCACTACATACCCCAGAGATCATAGCTCCTTCGTATGATTTATACATCTCTTTGTCTTCTAAAAATTTAAGAAATTTATTCCAAATTTTATTTAATCCATCTATCATAATAAATTCCTCCTGACTTTATTGTTGATATTTTATTATTCTGACTTTATAAATATTATATCACATTTACAGTCTTTAGTATTATATTATTTTTAGAAATTCAGTCTTTAATGGGTGGTATTTTAATCAAAAGAAACTTGTATGATAGTTAAGAGGTGCTATCATGACTAAAAATATGAATTTAAGAGAGTTTGTTGCTAAACAAATCAGACATTTAAGACTGAAGAATGGAATGACTCAAGAATACCTAGCAGAAAAGGCTGATTTAGGTTTCAATTACATTTACCGTTTAGAAAATAAACAGTTAAACGTTAAAATAGAAACCATTGAAAAAATCATGCAAGCACTTGAAGTTGATGTGAATACCTTTTTCAATATTGAAAATCAGAATAAAGGCAAGGAATTTGTGCAACTCATTGAAGATATTGAAAATCTCCCAAAAGAAAAAAGAGAGCCTACTATTAAAGCCCTCAGAATATTGTTGAAACAGATAAAATAAGCCAAGTCGAAAAACGACTTGGTTTTTTACATGCTTATTTTATATCTATATAATTATCAAATCCATTTCGTGATTGAACCGATTTAATAAACTTTTCCACATTCTCCCAATCATCCCATTCATTGACTACTGGAAGTATTTCTTTAAATAACTCTATTCGTTCAGCTACTTGACAAAATACCTCTAGATTTTCTTCTGATTCAAAAATCTTTTCGATTAAAGGGAGGTAGTCCATTGCTTTTTCTATTACATTAAATTTAGTAAATATTTGATATTGATCATCTCTTTTAGAAATATAGTCATAAAAAAAGCTATTCCAGATAACCCAAGCATAATCCAAAGTTTTTGTCCTTTTGCTTGGATTTTTTAGGCTTTTTAAACTAGACTGACTGGATTTTTCCAGTGATTGGATAAATGTCGCATTGACTATTTTTTTTAAATCTAACTTATCTAACTTATCAGAAAGTATCCTATTTACCTCTTTGACAGTATTGTCATCTCCGTTCTCAATTTCTTTCGAGATTATTTCGGCAAATTTTTCTAATTTTGTTTGCGTATCACCATTTGATTCAGAACCAAACGAAGGGAAAATTTCTAAATAATTATTATGAGACACAACCTTTCCAGACAACAAATTTTCAGCCGTTTTTTCATGTACGTGCAAGTTCTCTACTAGATAAGCGACTTTGGCTTCATAAGCTCCGCTAATACCTTGTTCTTTCTTAAAATCTTGAAAATCTTGCATTTTGTGCATCAAATTGAGAGTCACTGTAACTAACATACGTTCTTCTATTTTAATTTTGTTTTTCATAGAAACATCTCCTAAAGTTAAAGTATCTTATTTTATCACATAAAATATAGAGATTTCAAGAAGGGAGAAAGCTTTTAGGGTAAAGCGTTTTCAAAAAATAATGATGCCTGATTAAACTCTATCATGCTAAATTATAGTTTTTTTA
>CALHQV010000043.1 GCA_938038035.1 uncultured Gemella sp.
CAAAACAACCAGAAGATCCAACTCAAAACACTACAATCACGTATGTTAAAGATGGTTCTCAAGTTGCTCTAGTTCACTTCATTAAAGCTGATGGAACTGCGGTTCACGTTTCAGTTGCAGAAGCAGGAGACACAGGTAAAGCAATTAAGACAACAAACATTGATAACGTTAAAGCTGAATTAGAAGCTAAAGGTTATGAAGTTGTTGCACCAACTGATCCAGCTTACACAGCAGCACGTGTAGCATTCTACGCTGATGCAAACCGTACATACGATGATAAAGATGATAAAGGTGATAGTGGAGTTAGCCAAGTTTACTACGTAATCGTTAAAGAAGGAATCACTCCAATCGATCCAGATAAACCGCTAGATCCAAATACACCGGACGTAACTCCAAAACCAGGAGACAAAGTACCTGGAGATCCAAAACAACGTACTTACGAACAACTAGGATTACTAGATGAAGTAAATCGTACAATCAACTACAGATACGCTAATACTGATAAAGTAGAAGAAGCTAAACGTGGTCAAGAAGCTGCAGCTACTGTAGAACAAAAACTTCGTTACTCTCGTAAAGGTGATCTAAACAAAGTAACAGGTGAAATCACTTATACTTCTGACTGGACTGCACCACAAACATTAGCTGAAGTAACTTCTCCAGTTATCGAAGGATATGTTGCAGATATTAAAGCAGCTGAAAAAGTAGAGAACGTAGCTCACGATGCAGCTGACTCAGTAGTAAATGTTGTTTACACACCACTAGGTAAATATGTACCGAAAGTACCAGAAGGATTTGAAGTTCCAAAACTTGAGAAACCTCAATATCCAAACGATCCAACAGATCCAACAAAACCAGGTAAACCAACAGAAACATTACCATACGTACCAGGATTTACTCCAGTTGATAAAGATGGAAATCCACTTAAACCAGTAGATCCAACAGATCCAACAAAAGGATATGTAGTACCAAACATCCCAACAGATCCAAGTGAAGATACAGTAATTAACTACGTAGCAAACAAAGCAAACTTAGTAGTTAAATATGTAGATGAAAATGGAAAAGACTTAATTCCTGCAGAAACAACAGAAGGAAAAGTAGGAGATGAGTACTCTACAACAGGAAAAGTAATCAAAGGATACGTACTTGTTCGTGTAGACGGAGAAGCTAAAGGTAAGATTGGAAAAGATGGTTCAACAGTAACATACGTTTACAAACCATTAGGATCATGGGTAACAAATATCCCAGGACAACCAACAAGCCAAATTAAATATCCAAACGATCCAACAGATCCAACAAAACCAGGAAGTGATAGACCGGTATTACCATATGTACCAGGATATACTCCAGTAGATGGAAATGGAAATCCACTTAAACCAGTTGATCCACAAGACCCAACTAAAGGATATATCATACCAGATATCCCTACAAACCCAGGTCAAGATACAGTAATCAACTATGTGGCAAATCCAAAACCACAACCAAAACAAGATCAAAAACCAGTTCAACCAAAAGCAAATGCTCAAGTTAAGAGATTAGCTAACACAGGTACAACTGAAACTAATACTGGATTAGCAGGATTAGGACTTGCGGCACTTGGTGGAATGCTTGCAGCGGTAAGACGTCGTAAAGAAAAATAAGATTAACATATAAGATCATAAAGACAAAGTAGTTAATAATAAATGGCTAAAAAGCACCCTTGATAATTTTCAAGGGTGCTTTTATCATGTGTTAGTATAACTTTAAAAATTTGGAATTAAAATGATAAAAGCATTAAATAGTAAATTTGACTAGAATTTTCCCTCGTGATAAAATATTTATAATTATGAAAGGAAAAAGCTTTTTGGCGTAGTTTTTCGCGCCTAATAGAGTGGTTGATAGAAAGGTATAGTGTATGGATATTGTTTTTTGTACCTCACCATTTCAAGTCTTAGTAGCGCAAGAGTTGACTAAGATTACAGGTGAGAAGTTTTTTGGAATATATTTGAAAATGTCTAATGATAATAGGCAGAAAATATACGCTAAGAAAATGAAGGAGTTTTGTGTAGATACTCTATTTATTGATAATAAAGAATGGGCTAGCAAACTTAGAGAGAAATTAGAAAATACCAAAATTGATAAGTTCTATCTAGCGAGTTTAGATAATCCGGTGGCTCACATGATCTTTAATCCTAATTTTATGAGATTATATACGTTTGATGATGGCAGTACCTCGATTATTACACCAAATATGTATACTCGCTGTACAGATAGGGTAGTCGGACCAAATGAAATAACTCTGGAGAAGGTTATAAACTTATCTCAAGGTCACTATACAATATTTGACACTAACACCGTATTCTCAACTGAAAAATTAATAAAAATACCTTTCGATACTAAACCAAATAATTTTGCTAGAGCGACTAACGGAAAAAGAGTGAAGGTCTTTATAGGACAAGCGCTTGGTAATTATATAGACGAAAAAGATATAAAAATTACAGAAAAATTGACGCAGAAGGCTCTGGAGAAACTGGAGGAGGTATTATACTATACTCATCCTCGTGTTTCGGTTAATGTAGAAAATGTGGAAACAGTTCAAGTTGATAAATGTTTCGAAGAAGAAATTTATGATTTATTGTCAAACTATGAGAACGTAGAAGTCTATGGTTTTTATTCTACTTCTCTTCTTCTTGTGAAAGATATTCCTGGTGTAAGTGTTCATTGTTTCAGAACGTTTTTAACAACTAATGAGGCGGAAATTCTAAGTAATTACGGTATTGAATCGATGGATTTATCTTTATCGGATGCGGAAGTAGATATTATTATGCCAGTTTATAATCGTGAGAAAACTGTAGCTAATGCTATTGAATCGGTATTAAATCAAACTTATAAAAATTTCCGATTGATTATTGTTGATGACGGATCTCTTGATGGGACTGAAGAAGTATGTAGAAAATATCTAAATGATGAGAGAGTAGTTTATCACAAAGTTCTTCATGGAGGTATATCGAGAGCTCTTAATATAGGGATTTCGTTAGCGACTGCAAAGTATATCGCAAGACAGGAGTCCGATGATGAATGGATGCCATGGCATTTAGATTTTCTTCTTAATGAATTAGAGTTGAACGACAAGTTAGATATTATCGGTTCTAAAGTGGATACTGATAAAGATAAGTTACAAGGTGGAATTAAAAGAAGTAATTTCAATAATCTATCAGGTGAGGAATTATGGTTTCAGTTAGCCTATAAAAATATGTTTAATCATTCTACTGTAATTTATAGGAAATCTGCAGTTATAGAAGCTGGTGGGTATGATCCTGAGTATGATGGTTTTGAAGATTGGCATCTATGGGCGCGTATGGTAACGAAAGATAATGCGATGCTGGTGAATACACTGACTGCCTATTATGGGTTACTTGAAGAAGATAATAGGGGTATGATTTTTAGAAGTAGGCTTGCGAAGAGTCGCGGTTTAAGATTAGAGGATGTATTGGAGTAGAAAATGGTTAAAGTATTTACGATAAAAGAGGGGGTTCCTCGTAGTATTTATGGATTCGAAAGTAGTCAACTTGCACGTCAAAATATTTTCGAAAAAATAGGTGTTGAACAAAAAATGATTTTGACAAATCTAGATAATTTTGTTCCAAATTTTGTAGAAACTCTTGAAAGTCTGGGTTTTAAAAATTTTTATCATGTAATTTTTGAAAAGTCAGATATAGCTAGGGATAAACCTTGTGTTAAAAAAGATTTCCTAGGAAATTTAGAAGAGGTTTCTGAAGTTGAATATACTAAAGAAGGTTATGTTGGATTAGTTCGCTATAATGATGGTACTGTTGAATGTTATACTTCACGACTATTATATAAATATACACCTAACGAAAGTAAATTTATTCTTTATGACAAAGATGGAGTAGTATTAGAAGGTGATGTTTCTGAAAATTATCATAAGTATCATATAAAAGAAACAGATGAAACCCTAACGCAGTGGCAATTGGTAAGTGAATATCTTGCGGAAAATTCAACTGTTAATGATAGATTTATTATAGATATGGTTAACGAATATCCTCTGCAACTACGAAAGTTTTTCCAAAATACCGGAAGAAAACTTTTTGCTTATACCCACTACAATATTCTTGCTCCATTTATGAAATTTGTTTTGCAAACTTGGTGCACTAATGTTGTTGCAAGTCCTGTTTTAGAAGAAAGATTGGGAAGTGATAAGGTAAGATTCCTGCCACCTGTCTATGTAGAAGAAGTTAAAATAGAAGTATATACAACTGTAAAAGATTGGTGTATAGTTGGTAATATGACCGTTATAAAAAAATGTGAGGTTGCGATAGAGGCGTTTAGATGTATACCTGATAGTACACTTACAATCTACGGCAATTTACCTGATGGATATACCAAGGATAACTTACCCGATAATGTTAAATTTGCAGGATTTGTAAAAAAAGTACCGTATGAAAATCATGAAGGTTATCTATCTTGTTCCTTAAGTGAATGCTTCGCTAATTCTGCGGTAGAAGCATCTTCAAAAGGATTAGTCTGCTTGCTTTCTAATGTAGACTTAGCTCACAGATATTATGCAGGTGTTTGTGATAATACCCAACTATTTAATTCATTTGAAGAATTAAAAGGGAAGTTGAAGGTGTTTCAGGAAAGTGGAGAACATACATCTTCGGCATTCGCGAAAATGTATGAAAAAAATAAAGTTATACAAATTTATAGGGAAGTTTTGAGGTTTTAATAAACAAAATTTTCATTAATTTGAAATTAAGTGCAAATATATTAAGTTAATATCTCCTGAGTGAAAGCTCAGG
>CALHQV010000044.1 GCA_938038035.1 uncultured Gemella sp.
ATCATGATTTCTAATTTAATTTTTCTTAAAAGCATCCAAATAATTCTACTCTTTAAAATTTTTTTAAATAACGGTATAATTTTCCCTAAAAATTGAAAAATACTCTCCATAAAAGAAATTATCAACACAATTTATTTCACAATACATAAATACGACACACAAACTCAATATCATTTTATAAAGTAACTCCAAACTTTTAGAAAAGAAGCTCATAATGTTCACACAAAATACTTAAACGCATCAAAAAAAGCCGGACCTCAGTCCAGCTCAGAATGAAGACCAACATCAAAAATGATGTTGGTCTTTTTTTATATTCACACTTAGCATCACTATATGCTATCCTTAGCTAGTCCTATGATTATTGTGCAGGTCTCAAGGTTGCTGCTACTGTTCTGATAGAACTTTGTGTATAGTCATCATGTCTTTCTTCTTCTGTGATTACACGAGGTTTTGGAAAGTTCTCGATAGGCTTTTCATGTTCTTGGGCTTGCTTTTTAGCTTGTTCAAGTCGTTGGTGTTGAGCTTCTGGACCCCAGTCTTTGTCTGCAGCAATCTCAGAGACCATAAAGGCACTATATCGATATGCCTCTGGAACAATCGTCTGGATTTGTTCTTTAGTGAAGCGGTCTCCCTCACTATAATCGACGACATCCCAAATTATTCCGCCATTGTCATCTTCTCGTGCTGCAAGGAAATGTTCACATCCAATAGGATTTGATAGGTTGATCATAAAGAGTTCTTCAGACCATTCTCCAGTCATTACAGCATCAATAAATGTTTTATATTCATCGTCCGAGGCAAAATTTAGATGCCCATCCTTTTCAGCTTTTTGAGCTTTACATAGTACCTCAAAACGTTCCTGGTATAGAGAGAAATTGTACTGCTTCAAAAAACTTGCTTGTTCCGTTGTTAAAATATTTTTCTTCATCGTGATTACCTCTTATTCTAAGTTAAATGTCAGTGTTACTTTAGTCAATGGGATATGTTTAAACCCAAGAAATCCGGATTTTAGCAAGACCTTGAACATTCCAGCTACATTACCCTTTGTGTCTTGCCTAAATTTTTCATCTCTGATTTCCATAAGTCCTTTAAATTCAGGAGTAATGCTACTAGCTATAGATGTACGCATAGAATCCTTTATATTTTCTACAGAATCAAATCGTCCTCTGATATTTGCATTGTGTCTATCGTCAAAAATGATTTTATTGATTTGACCTTTGCTGAAGTTTCTTAAGGCAATAGCTACAACATAAGGAAGCGCAATCGCTAGTGTAACTAGTGGGTGTGTTAGAATATCAAACACTATACCTTTTAGAGTGGTGATAAGTACGATATAAGCCAATGCTCCTATCAATTTAAAGTAATTAACTGACATCGTAAATTTATTTTTTCGATTAGCTAATAACAAACCAATACATACATAAACTACCAGTAATATCAGGGCGATAATATGAATCGTCTTTGTTGAAACATTGAGAATATTGTTTGCTAATAACAGAACTGAAGTGGCTGTTATAAATATGATTTCAAGAAAATAAATACTTTCAGCAAACCATTTCATCAGTAACATGAACATTAATTTATTATTTTTCAAATAGATACCTTCTTTCTACCTATATGGTCTTGATTTCATAAGTTCATAATTATATAAATTATCAGTTCTCATATAAGCAATAACTTCCTTCCTAGTTTGTTTTAAAGTACTTCTTTATTATAGGAAAACAAATATCTATTTGTAACCCAGTGACACCTCTTAAAAAAACACAACTCTTGTGAGCTGTGCTTTTAGGGAATTATGAATTTAGAATAGGGAAAAGGATTTTTTAAGAAGTGGGTGGTATCTTAGCATTCTTTACTACGTTTTGAGAAACCAAGCATACCTAGTGCAGTAGTTAGAACAACTGTACCTACTGCAGCAATAGCTGAAGTTGATTTTTCACCAGTATTAGGAAGAACCTTAATAGCTTGTTGTTGGACAGGCACTTCTTCTACTGGAGTTACTGGGGTAGAAGTAGGTCCGCCAGACTCTCCTACTGGTGCTGCTGGTGGTGTATCGAATGAAACAAGATTTGATTTATAGGCATTACCAAAATCAATCTGATAGAAATCATTTTCTACAGTAGTACCTGCAGGGACTTGTAATGTAGCAGGGAGATTAACTGTTACATTATTATTTTTTAGAATGTAGTCTTGGTAATAATCAACTGGATTTTTGGCTACCCAGAGATAGAACTCACCAGTTGGATTAAGTCCAGATTTTTCTAGGATCTTGTTGATGGCATCAGTACGTCCTTCATCCGAAAGTACGTGATACATATCAAATAGGTCTTTGACATCTTTGTTATTGCTATCGCGAATAGTAATAGCATCTTCATCTACAGTGAAGGCACCATCTTGCACGTCATCGAGAAGTGCAAATTCGAGAGCTTTTTTAGAAGCGGCCATGTCTTTATATGGACTATAGTCAGTTGTCAAATGGAAGTTGACTTTATCATCAGATGTCGTTTGGCCATCGATGTCATTTCCTTTTGAGTCTGTAACAGACTTATGTGGCTTAGGAGCTGTTGGCGTCTTGTTAGTGACAGTATCAGAGAAGGTTTCGTAACCGTTACGACCAGCTTTATAAGTATTATCGTAGAAACCGTTATCGTCCGTTGCTACGAACTTGATTGTAGGTGCTTCAAGAGCTTTACCATCGTATTTGGCAGTAAATGTGTAGGTCTTAGAAGCCTCATCATAATCAACGTTCCAACCTTTAGCCTCATTTTCAGTCTTGTTGGCTTCGATATTTGGAACTTCTCCGAATTCAAGTGGATCACGAGTTGTCACAGTATCGCCAACCTTTGCATTGGCAAAGATGTTTCCGTTATTCAAAACATAGGTATGTTCATCATTTTTAGGAATCATCTTACCATTAACATTTTCACCGTCGCTGTTGAGGACAGTCTTAGTTACAGTTGGTTGATAATTCATACTGTAGTCATGATAACTTGCTGATGGAATTTCTGGTTTAACAGGTTCATTAACCTTTTTAACTGTAGCTGATGGTACAGTGTTTGGATTAGTGAAATCGAGACTTAACTGACCATGAGTATTGATAATCCAATTATCATCGATGTTAAGAATTGGGATAATACCAGTAGTTTCGCCTGGTTTCAAGACATAGGACTTGTTAAGTGCAATACTACGATTGATATCTTCCGCAAAGCTTGAGTTACCATCGTGGTTTACTGAGTAAATTTCTTCACCATCAGTATAAACGTGGTAGTTAAGATTTTGGTTAACACCAGTGTTGGGACGGTTACTTGTGTAGGCATAGTTCCACAAATCGAGACTATTAAGTGTTACAGTGGTAGAACCGTCTCCGTTTGCAGCAGACGTGAAATTGACCTTCCCATTAAGAGTACCTGTACCCAAAACACCCAAGCTATCATTAGCTGAGTCATTCATATCGTGCGTGAATGAGAAGGTTCCATCCGGATTAACGCTACCATTTTGAACCGAGTTACCATAAGTCAACTGGTCAACATTTTGTGTTGTTACTCGTCCGTCAACATTAACGTTAGCATTATCCTTCATAGCAGCATAATCTTTGTTAAATTTGTCGATGGTTTCCTTGTTCGAAGCAATCTGCTTATTAACCTGATCAGTATAGGTGTTGTAATCACCTACATTTTTACCATCCCCACTTGAGATTTCAGTAGTCTCAGCTTTAATAAGACCATTACTATCTTTAACTGCTTTATCCACTTGAGTTTCAAGTGTGTCGTGAGCTTTGTCAGCTGCATCATAAGCTGATTGGCGACCAGCTGCGTCCTGGGTAGCTTGTTTGATTGTAGCTACTTGTTCATTTTGGTCGGCCTTGATTTCAGCTTGCTTTGATGCGAGTTCTTCACTTGTAGTTGGTGTCCCTTTATCTTGAGTAGCATCTTGTGTTACTTTAACACCACTGTCTTTGGCAGTAGCAACTGCATCTGTGACAGCTGTGTTGTCGATAGTTACCTTTTCAGCTTCAGTAGATGTATTAGCCTTTTCAGCGTAAGCATTATTATCATTAGTACTTACTGGCTGTGTAGTAGCTACTTCTGCTACTGTTTCAGTAGGTTGTGAATCAGTAGTGTTTGTTGCAGTCGCTGTGGTTGTTGGAGTAGAGACATCTGAAGTCGCAACAGCTGTAGCTTGTGACATAAGACTGTCTGCGTTTGCATGAGAGGTCGCCACTGGTTCTGAATTTACAGGAGCCTCAGTTACTTCATCTGCGGATGCTTGAGAAGTTCCTCCAACGATTGCTGCAGCACCGAGTGCAAGTACACCTACTGCTCCATAGACTTTATTTTTACGAATAGAGCCATGTCCTTTCGTGTTATTTGAGTCTTTAAACATTTTAAATAATCACCTTTCTTAGTTTGAGTACCATTTATCTTGTTTTACAGCTGTACGTTGAAGACCAAGTGCTGCCAAAATCAAGAATCCAAAGGTAACGAGTTTTGTTCCAGTTTCCCCTGTTTCAGGAAGTGTTACCATTTCTCCTGCCTCGGTCTTAACAGAGACAGTTCCATCCTCATTCACTGCTCCTCCTGCCTGTGAAGCTGGAACTGAGGCTACAGAACCATCGAAGTTTTGTACGACAAGATCACTATTGTTTGTTGAGACAACTTTATAACCAGTATTTGTAACGACTGGTTGACTAGGAGTCACATTAAGTACAACTTGTTTTGTTGAAGGAGAAACGTCCCCTGGTTTAGGTGTTTCTTGAACATTCGTGTTGCTAACTTTAGGAGCTTCTTCAGTTTTAGGAGACTCAACTACCTTGTTTGAAGTTGCTGCTGAAGTTGAAGCTACTTCTGTACGATTGTCTGATTTATGTTCAGTAGGCGTAGAAACTCCAGTTCCAATAGTCCCGTCAAGAATGTGAGGTGTACTTGTAGCTGTTTCAGACAGTTCTGGAGAAGTTGATGATTTCTCAGAAGATGTTGTTCCTTCGCTACTTGGCAAACTTACACCTGTTCCAGAAGTTCCATCAGACACTTTAGGTGTTTCTGAACTTGTTGAAGAAGATTCAGCTGAAGTTGATGAGCCACTAGGTGCTTCAGAACTTGAAGCGTTATTCCCTTCAGTTGGTGCTGGAGTTGGTGTGGCAACCGTTGACCCTTTATCATTAACAGTATTTGTTGAACTTTCACTGCTACTGCTAGTGTTATTTTCACTATTGTGGTTAGCATTAGCAGTATCCGTAGCGTTAGGCTTAGTAGGAGTTTCAGTTACTGTGTGTTCTGAAGGGGCAGGTGTTTCTGATGCAGTTGAAGTTGTATCAGAAGTAGCGTTTCCTTTACTTCCTTCAGAGGTGGCTGTAGACGTTTCAGCAGTTGTACTTGCATTTTCAGAAGTCGTAGGCGTAGCCTCAGAATTTTCGGAAGTTTTCCCTTCGTCTTGACTTGGCGTAGATACACTCGGTGTTGTAGGTGTAGCTACACCAGTGCCAGTGGAACCATCAGTTACTTTAGGAGTTACAGTTGCTACCCCTTCATTTTTAGGACTGTCAACTTTAGGTACTTCAGCTTCAGCAGTTGGGACATCTGTGGTATTGGTACCAGGTGTCGCTGGTGTTGATGAAGCGGGAGGGAGAAGTGTATCGGAGTGTCCAGTCGCTACAGTAGCATTATCTGTTGGTCCAGTTGGCGCATCAGTTTGGTCTGCTGATACTCCATTATTAACCAAACCTGTTGCTACAAGGGCTGTTAAAAAAGCTCCAGATTTTAGGATCATTGAACGTTTGTTTTTATCCATGAATAAGCAATTTCCTTTCTTAAAAAATTACAATTAGATGATAGCAAAAGTCATCCCTGACTCAAACCTAGTGACACCCTATGAAAATACAAAAAAAGAGCGTACTGCTCTTTTGTAATATATCTATGGATTGTATTTGATGTTTAGTTAATTAAAAGCTCGTCTACGCATTGAAATCCCAACTTCTTGCCAGGATATCTCCATATCATCAGAAGGTGTGTTTCCTAATAGAAAAACAGATTTATTATGGAATAGTGCATCAAATCCAATATCTTCATAAAAGAGTTCTTCGTCATCATATTGAAAGCCAGAATCAATATCGAATTCATTCTCAAATATAGCACGGCAGATAAAGTACGCCCCTAGACCATAGTAAGTAATAGGTTCGTTGGAACCTTTAGGTGTGGCTTCAAATCGATAGTACTTTTCTAATTCAATGGAGTCTTGAGCATTGACTTCAATAGGTTTAAGGTAACAGAACCCACGACTAGCGAGAGCTTCATCTAATTGCTGAC
>CALHQV010000045.1 GCA_938038035.1 uncultured Gemella sp.
ATATGTCAACATTTTTTAAAAATTTTTTTGAATTTTAATATATCCTACAATTCGCACAAATAATGGGTTTTTAGAACATACTAACCAATAGTTATGATTAACTATTTTTAATTTTAGTGTTATTTTGAGCATTTTGTTATGGCTTACCTTAAGTTAAAATACAAAAGAACATCCATATATAAAAGCATAATTTGTAAAATATACATTCTTTATTATGATAACTTTTATTTCAAAACCTCAAATAATCTTTGTTGAAGATAAAAAACTCTTGATTTCAATAAATTTGAAGTGCAGAACAATATCATCCTCCAAATGAATGTATTCATTCACTTTTATCATTTTTGTATGATAACTACATAATATGCAAGACCTCACAATTGAATAGATTAGAGAAATATTAGCATTTTTGAGAGTATTTCCACCTAAAAAGTTCTATTATTGGTTAAAATTCTTGAAAAATAAACTCTTATCTTATTTTCGAGAGCTTTATAACTAATTTTTTTAATTTTTCAAAATCAGTAATTTCTAAAAATTTCTGCATACCTTTTAGGTAATGAGCGGAAACGTATTGACATTCCCTTTTTTCATGTTGCCAACAATACTCAACAAAATCCCAATCTATTTTTTTTTCTTTTTTTGCTTCTTTAAAATATGGTTTACAAATTTCATCTCGAATAGGAGCTTGAATACCAAAAAAAGGAAATTTATTTTTCATATACCTAGACATATCGAGAGCACGCGCAGTATCTGCACGTGCCTCTAGTTCTTTTATTATATTAAACAAATCCATAATTAGCGTTTATTCTCTAAACTTGCTTTAATGAATCCAGCGAATAATGGGTGTGCTTTTTCTGGACGTGATTTAAACTCTGGATGGAATTGACCAGCTACAAACCATGGGTGTTCAGGAATTTCTACGATTTCAACTAATTTACCATCTGGACTAACTCCTGATAATACCATTCCTTTTTGAGTTAAACGATCACGATAGAAGTTATTGAATTCATATCTGTGACGGTGACGCTCAGTAATATTGATTTCTCCATATTCTTTATGAGCTACAGATCCTTCTACTAATGTACATGGATAACTTCCTAAACGTAAAGTTCCTCCCATTTCAACAACATTTTCTTGATCCGCTAATAAGTTAATAATTGGGTATGGTGTGTTTGGATCTAATTCTGATGAGTGTGCTCCAGTTAAACCACATACATTACGAGCAAACTCAACAGCAGCAAGTTGCATACCTAAACAAATACCGAAGAATGGTACTTTATTTTCACGTGCGTATTTAATAGTAGTAATTTTACCTTCAACTCCACGATCACCAAATCCACCTGGTACAAGGATTCCGTCTGCATCTTTAAGATACTCATGAACATTTTCTTCTGTAATATCTTCAGATTGAATCCAATCAATTTTCACTTTAGCATTGTGTTTATATCCTGCATGTTTTAAAGACTCTACAACAGAGATATAAGCATCGTGAAGTTCTATATATTTACCAACTAATGCGATCCTTACATTCTCTTTTAAGTTATCTACTCTATCCACTAATGATAACCATTCAGTCATATCAGCTTCAGGCGCAGTTAAACCAAAATGATTTAACACGATATCATCAATTTTTTGTTCTTTAAGATTTACTGGTAATTGATATAAATTGCTTACGTCACGACTTTCAATAACATTTTGTTTTGGAATGTCACAGAATAATGAAATTTTCGCACGTAATTCATCGTTTAAAGCAAGCTCATTTCTAACTACGATAATATCTGGTTGAATACCTAAACCACGTAATTCTTTAACAGATTGTTGTGTTGGCTTAGTTTTCATTTCTCCTGCAGCTTTAATGTACGGTAATAATGTACAGTGAATAAAGCATACATTTTCACGTCCTAAATCGCTACGGATTTGACGGATTGCTTCTAAGAATGGTAAAGATTCGATATCTCCTGTTGTTCCACCAATTTCTGTAATAACAACATCAGCATCACTAGATTCTCCTGCTAATAATACTCGTGATTTGATTTCATTTGTTACGTGAGGAATTACTTGAACTGTTCCTCCTAAATAATCTCCACGACGTTCTTTTTCAATAATTGAAGAATAAACACGTCCTGCAGTTACGTTAGAATATTGTCCTAAGTTAACATCGATAAATCTTTCATAGTGACCTAAGTCTAAGTCAGTCTCAGCTCCGTCTTCTGTAACGAAAACTTCTCCGTGTTGATATGGGCTCATTGTTCCAGGGTCAACGTTTAAATATGGATCAAATTTTTGCAATGTTACTTTTAATCCTCTATTTTTTAATACACGACCTACTGATGCCGCTACAATACCTTTTCCTAATGATGATACTACTCCACCTGTTACAAAAATATACTTTGTCATTGTGTTCTCCTTCTATTAAAAATAATAAACCCCCTACGAAATTATCGCAGGGGGTGGTTTCTTAAATCACTCTTTAAGAGTGCCCGTATATTATTCTAGCATAACGCTAAATTTTTAGCAACTAAAATAATTCGATATATTAAATTTTTCTTTTAGTATTTATTAAAAGAATTTGAATGAACTAAATGGATAGTATCTTAAGCTTACTTTTCCAATCATTGCTTCTTTTTTTACAAACCCAAATACACGACTATCTGTACTGTGTTGTCTGTTATCTCCTAATACGAAGTATGTTCCTTCTGGCACAGTTTTAGATTTTGTACTACTTAAAAATTCAATATTAAAATCAGGTGTAAATGGTGCAGTTCCAGAAGCATTAGCCTCTTTAATTTTTTGAGCTAAGTATGGCTCTTCAACTTTCTGACCATTCACATATAGTACATCATTTCTATACTCTATAGTGTCTCCAGGAACTCCGATTATACGTTTAATATAGTCATCAGTTTCATTTGCATGGAATACAACTTCATCTCCACGCTCAAAATTTTTGCTGAATTTATTAACAAAAACTTTATCGTTATCAGCAAAAGTATAATCCATCGAATGTCCTTTTACTGTAAAAGGTGCGATAAGATATGTGCTTATAAGCAGATAAATAGCAATAGAAACTACTACAACTACTATCCACTCCATAATTTCTCTTAAAATTTTCACTGGTATATCCCTCTTTTGTTTTATTTATGATTAATAATTCTACCATATATTAATAGAAAAATCAAAAATAATTTCCTTATTAACATAATAGAATTGTAGATTTCACATCAACTCAAATATTTTTATCAGTACGTTTTCAAATGAAAATGAAAATATTTATGTAATTCATTTTCATTTATTATTTATTTTCTTTAATTTTTTCATGAAAATTGTTATTTCTGTAAGCACTTTTATTGTATTTTTTCATACGTGTGATATAATTATTTATACGGGAGTCTGTGAACAGTCTGAGAGGGAATATAAATATTTCGACCGCGCCTGATCTAGATAATGCTAGCGTAGGCTCTACTTGGCTTAAAGACAAACTTAGACCCCCCTTATATTGTAAGGAGGTTTTTTATTTTGATAAATTGCAGTATTGCATTACAAATTCTTCCTCTTGATAATCATAATGGAAGACTAAAGATAATAGATAGAGTTATCTATTATCTACAAAATAAGCATTCAAATGTAATTGTTACTCCATTCGAAACAGTAATTGAAGGTGAATTCAACGAACTTATGGATACTCTCAGAGAATGCTTTGTCCTAGCGGGTGAGGACAGTAAAAATATTTTTGAAAATGTGAAAATTAACTATGGAGATGTTTTAACTATAAATGAAAAAATTGACAAATTTAATCAATAAATATGCAGCAACTATTTCTATGTTGTGCTTAGTGATTATTTGGCAAGGAGCTGGTAATCTCGGTTTACTTCCAAAATATATCATACCTACACCTGTTGAAATAGTTAAAGCTTTTATAAAAAACTACGAACTATTAATATTTCACAGCAAAATCACCCTACTCGAAGCTATAATAGGTCTATTTCTAGGGATAGTCATTGCATGGCTTCTAGCTTTAATTATGGATAGTATACCAATATTTAACAAGTCTATTTATCCACTTCTTGTACTAACTCAAACTATACCAACTATTGCAATTGCACCTATACTTGTGCTTTGGTTGGGTTATGGGCTTACACCAAAAATCGTATTAATTGTTTTAACAACGACTTTCCCAATTGTTGTAAGTATTCTAGATGGATTTAGAAACTGTGATAAAGATATGATTACTTTATTACAATTAATGAATGCCAGTAAATTACAAATACTTTGGCATGTGAAAATTCCAACAAGTCTTAGCTATTTCTATGCTGGACTTAGAGTTAGTGTATCTTATGCCTTTATAGCAGCAGTGGTTGCTGAATGGCTAGGTGGCTTTGAAGGACTTGGAGTTTACATGATTAAAGCGAAAAAATTATTTGAATACGATACTATGTTTGCAATCATAATACTAGTATCAGTTATTAGTTTACTAAGTATCGAACTTGTTAAACTAAGTGAGAAAAAATTTATTAAATGGAAATACATAGGAGAAAATCATGAAAAAGATATTAACTAGCGTTTTTGCTTTTATCTTAGCAATCTCATTAACTGCATGTAGTACAGTTAATAAAAACGCAGAGAAAAAAGAACTTAAAAAAGTAGATTTCGTACTTGACTGGGCAATTAATACAAACCACACTGGTCTATATGTAGCAAAAGAAAAAGGATACTTCGCTGAAGAAGGTATTGATCTTGACATTAAACCAGCGCCTGAAGATAGTACTTCTGACTTAATTATTAATAATAAAGCACCTTTTGGTATTTACTACCAAGACTCAATGGCTAACAAACTTTCTAAAGGTGCAGGAATTACTGCCGTAGCCGCAATTATCGAACACAACACTTCTGGTATCATTTCACTTAAGAAAAACAACATTAAAGAACCTAAAGACCTTGAAGGTAAAAAATATGGAACTTGGAATGATCCAGTAGAATTAGCAATGGTTAAATCATTAATTCAAAAACAAGGTGGAGATGCTAATAAATTAAATCTAGCTCCTAACACAGATACGAACTCTGTTACTCCACTAGAAAATGGTCTTTTTGATGCAGCTTGGATTTACTATGCATGGGATGGTAAATTAGCTGAAAGTATGAAATTAGATATTAACTACTTCTATCTAAAAGATTTCAATAAAGACTTAGACTACTACTCACCAGTAATTATCGCTAATAACGATTACTTAAAAGAAAATAAAGAAGAAGCTAAAAAAGTTCTTAAAGCTATTAAGAAAGGATATGTCTACGCTATAGAACATCCTGAAGAAGCTGCAGAGATTTTAATTAAATATGCTCCAGAATTAAAAGATAAAAAAGATTTTGTCGTTGAATCTCAAAAATATCTATCTAAACAATACGCGACAAACAAAGATCACTGGGGTGAATTTGACGCTAACAGATGGAATGCATTCTACCGTTGGGTTAACGAAAACAAAATTACAAAACAACCTCTTGCAGATAACACTGGATTCAGCAATGACTATATAAAATAATGAATATATTATCAATAAAAAACTTATCTTTCAATTATCCTAACAATAAAATACTAAAAGATATAAACATTCATGTCGATAAAGGTGAAGTTGTTTCTATACTTGGTGGAAGTGGTGTTGGTAAAACTACCCTTTTCAACATTATTGCGGGTATAAATCCTCTTCAAAGTGGAGAAATCTCTATAAATGGTAACACAGACTATAAAGGTCGTGTAAGTTACATGCTTCAAAAAGACTTATTATTAGAACATAAAACTATTATTCAAAACATTATACTTCCTCTTTTAATAAGAAAAATCAATAAAAAAGAAGCAGAAGAAGAAGCAATAAAAAATCTTAAATTATTTAACCTTTACGAATATAAGGATAAATATCCTAGTGAACTTAGTGGTGGTATGCGTCAAAGGGTAGCACTTTTACGTACATATATGTTTAAAGAAGAACTTTTTTTACTAGACGAACCCTTCAGTGCACTCGATGCAATTACTAAAATATCATTACATTCTTGGTATCTTGAAATCAAGAATAAACTTGATATAACTACTCTACTAATCACTCACGATATAGACGAAGCTATTGACCTAAGCGATAGAATTTATATCATAAAAAATAAACCTGGTGAAATTGTCTCTGAAATAAAAATAAATTCTGATGAAAAAAATCAAGATGAACAAAAATTAAAATATAAAAAAGAGATATTGAATATTCTAGGTTTATAACAAAGAACAGAGTCGATAATTATCGATTCTGTTTTTTTGTTTGTACATTTAA
>CALHQV010000046.1 GCA_938038035.1 uncultured Gemella sp.
GGCTTAATGTTAGGTGATAATAATAGTAATGTTAATAAGGTTTTAGTTTGCTTAGATGTAACTATGAAAGTAGTAAAAGAAGCTATTGATAATAATGTAGATTTAATAGTTTCTCATCATCCTCTTATTTTTAAACCACTGAAATCATTAGATTTTACAGATGATTTCAAGTCTAATATTATTAGAGATTTAATAAAAAATGATATTTCAGTAATTTCATTTCATACTAACTTAGATTCAGCGAAATTAGGGCTTAATGATCACTTAGCCAAACTGCTTGATTTAGATGATATTAGAGTCTTGTTTGAGCATAATTTAGATAAGGAAGCTGGTTTAGGAAGAATAGGAAGATTGTCCTCATCATTATCTATTGAAGATTTTATAGTATATATTAAAGAAAAATTCTCACTAGAAACTGTTTCTGCTGTTATTGGAAATAATAAAGAAATTAGTTCAGTAGCACTTTTAGGAGGAAGTGGGGCTGATTTCCTATATTCACTACCTGAAGTTGATATCTACTTGACAGGAGATGTGGGATATCATGCTGCACTTGATGCAATGGAAATGAAAAAGAATATTATTGATATTGGTCACTTTACAGAAAGTTTAGTAAAAGACTTATTAAAAGATTATATTTCTAAGCAAGGAATTGAAGTTATTAAATCAAATGTTGAGAAATCACCATTTAAAATTTTATAAAGGAGGACTGTAATATGGCAAAAGCAACACCAACTATGGAAGATTATATTGAAGTTATTTATTCTTTAGTAAAAAATAAAGGCTATGCACGAAGTGCAGATATAGCAGAAAAGTTAGATGTTTATCCGTCTACTGTAACAAAAATGTTAAAAAAACTTGATGTTGAAGGCTATATTGTATATGAAAAATATAGAGGTATTGCCCTAACCGAACAAGGAGAAAAAATGGGTGAATATGCTTTAACACGACATGAACTATTAGAAGATTTTCTAAGATTAATAGGGGTAGATGAAGATAAAGTTTATGAAGAAGTTGAAGGTATTGAGCATCACTTCGGTAAAAGTTCATTAGAGAAAATTAAAGATTTAATGAAATATTTAAGGGAACACAACTATAAAGCGTAATGGAGAATTAGAGTGGTAGATAAAGAGTATTTAAAATTATGTAATCATATTTTAGAAAACGGAATAGAAAAAGAAGATAGAACAGGTGTTGGTACTAAGAGTATATTTGGATACCAAATGAAGTTTGATTTATCTGAAGGATTCCCATTGTTAACTACCAAAAAAGTAAACTTTAATTTAGTTTGGTCTGAGCTATTATGGTTCATTAAAGGAGATACTAATATTAAGTTTTTACTTGAAAATAAAAATAATATATGGAATGAATGGGCCTTCAAAAAATGGGTAGAAAGTGATGAGTATACTGGACCAGATATGACAGATTTTGGGCACAGAACATTAGTTGACGAAGAATTTTCTAAACGGTATAAAGAACAAATGACTATTTTTAAAGAAAGAATACTTTCAGATGAAGAGTTTTCTAAAAAGTTTGGTGATTTAGGTAATGTTTATGGAAAACAATGGAGAGATTTTAATGGTATTGATCAATTAAAGAATGTTGTAGAGCAAATTAAAACTAATCCATCTTCTCGTCGTTTAATAGTTTCGTCGTGGAATCCAGCAGAAGTTGATACTATGGCACTTCCTCCTTGTCATTCACTATTCCAGTTTTATGTAAATGATGGGAAATTAAGTTGTCAGCTATATCAAAGAAGCGGTGATGTATTTTTAGGTGTGCCATTTAACATTGCATCATATTCATTACTTACTATTTTAATAGCTAAAGAATGTGGTCTTGAAGTAGGTGAATTTGTTCATACGTTAGGTGACGCGCATATTTATAAAAATCACTTTGATCAAGTAAGAGAACAAATGTCTAGAACGCCTTATTCTTTACCAGACCTAAAAGTTAAAGATTTTGAAAGTATCTTTGATCTTAAAATTGAAGATGTTGAGATTGTTAATTATGAGAGTCATCCATTTATAAAAGCACCAATAGCAGTTTAGGAGGTATAACATGTTATCACTAATAGTTGCATACGATAAAAATAAATCAATAGGCCAGGAAAATACTATTCCATGGCGTTTGAAAAAAGATATGCTAAGTGTTAAAGAATTAACAACTAACCAAACTATTATCATGGGACGTAAGACTTTGGATAGCATTGGTAGAGCACTTCCAAATAGAATTAATAGAGTTTTAACTCGTGATAAGGATTCTTTAAGTCACTATTCAAACATTGAAGTATATACAGATGATTCTATTTTAGAAAATATAGAGACTGAAAAAGCTTATATTTTCGGAGGTGGAATGATATACAATAAATATTTTGATAAATGTGACGAAATGTTTATAACAGAAGTAAATACAATTGTCGAAGCAGATACAAAGTTTCCTGAATTTGATGAGAATGAATGGGAATTAATTAGTAGAGAAGAATTTTTAAAAGACGAAAATAATGAATTTGATTTTGTGTTTATGCATTATAAAAGAAAGGTGAAAGAGTAAATGGTAGAAAAAGTAAAAGTAATTATTGATTCATCTAGTGATTTAACTTTTGATGAAATTGAAAAATATAATGTGGATGTAATTCCCCTAACAATTAATATAGATGGTACAGAGTATGATTATCGTACAATTAGTAATGATGAATATATTGAGAAAATGAGAACAGCAACTTCATATTCGACAAGTCAACCTGCAATAGGAAAATTTATAGAAGCTTTTGAAAAATGGACTAGTGAAGGCTATAAGGTAATTGTCTTAACGCTGTCTTCGGCTTTAAGTGGAACTTATAATACAGCAGTTACAGCAAGTTCAGAATTTGAAGGAGTGCACGTTGTTGATACTAAGACAACAACTCGAGGTATGGTTTTCTTACTTAAAGAGTGTTTAAAACAACTTGAAGAAAATATTGAAGTAGAGGTAATTGCAGAGAACTTAAGAGAGAAAGCTAAAAATATTTTAACGTATGTTACAATTGATAAACTTGACAATTTGGTAAAAGGTGGTAGACTAAGTAAGTCACAAGCTTTAATTGGGGGACTACTAAATATTAAAGTTTTAACTCAGTTAAAGGAAACTGAGTTAGTTGCTTTAGATAAAGTACGTGGTAAGAAAAAACTAGTTCATACATTAATAAAATATATTGAAGAAGAAAAACAAAATAGAACTATAAAAAGTATTAGCTTGCCA
The DNA here is from genome assembly GCA_938038035.1 of uncultured Gemella sp. GTDB lineage: Bacteria > Bacillota > Bacilli > Staphylococcales > Gemellaceae > Gemella. Next base: position 3,238 of record CALHQV010000046.1, read on the forward strand.
AATGCTCTAGCTGATGAGTATATAGAATTAATCAAACCAGCATTAAAAGAAGCTTTTGGTTATGAAGTAAGTGAAGATGAAATATTTACTACAACACCAATTATTTCGACACATACAGGAGAGAATGCAGTAGGTATCTTAGTAGAGTTAGTATAATCGGAGGTAAAGATTATGACAAATTTCGATGAAACAAGATTATTTGATAGCAACTTTTATGATAAAAATGATATTCACAACATTTTAAAAAATGTTGTTGAGACAATTAAGCAGCGTGGATATGATCCTATTAATCAACTAATGGGATATGTCAAAACTGCTGATCCAGTATATATTCCTAGGGATAATCATGCAAGGGAGCAAATAAGATTAATAGAAATGGATGATATACTAGAGTACTTATTATACTTTTTTATACAGGAGTCTTAAATGTTAGATAAAAGAATTATGGGCCTTGATTACGGATCAAAAACTATCGGTGTTGCCGTTAGTGATTTGTTAGGGTTCACTGCTCAAGGTATTGAAACAATTAATATCAATGAGCAGGTTAAAGATTTTAAAATTAAAAGAATTAAGGAATTAGTTCAAGAGCACAATGTAGGAACTATAGTAGTTGGTCTTCCAAAAAACATGGATAATTCTGTAGGTTTTAGAGGAGAAGCAACACTGTATTTTGTAGAAGTATTGAAAAAGAAAATTAAAAATGTTGAAATAATTTTACAAGATGAACGTTTAACTACAATGGGTGCTGAAAGAGTACTTCTTGAAGCTAATGTTTCAAGAAAAAAAAGAAAAAATGTTATTGATAAAATGGCTGCAGTATTAATACTTCAGACATATTTAGATAAATTAAATTAATATAATCTCAGGAGGAAAATAAAATGCAAGAGAAAGACTTAAAAAACATTAGTATTGATAATACAGAAGAGGTGTACACACTTAGTACATTAGAAGGTGAAGAAAAAGAATACCGTAAAATTTTAGAATTTACTAATCCAACAAACGGTAACTTATACTATATTTTCGCTGAAGAAGAAACAATTGACGAAGAGGAAATTAGCATTTTCCCAATGGTTTGTGTTGAAGATGGTGAAGATAGTGTTAGATTTGAACCAGTTGAAACAGATGAAGAATATGATATGATTTCAGAAGTATTAGATACTTTCTACTACGATGAAAGCGAGTAAAAAATGAGAGAAGATAAAATTAGAAGAAGTAGAGAACTAAAGAAAAAAAATAGGAAGAAAAAGTCAATTATTCCTGTAATTTTAACTTTCTTTGTTGTTCTAGGAATTGCAGCCTTATCGCTATTTTACTACATGACAACTCCAGTTGATAAGACTAATAATAAAGATATTCCCGTTGAAATTAGAGAAAATTATGGTAGTGCTAAGATTGCTCAGGAGTTAAAAGCTAAAGGTTTAATAAAAAACGAAGAAGTATTTAAAATCTATGCAAGATTACATCCAAATACATCATTTTACGTGGGTAACTTTAATTTAAAACAAAGTATGAGCTTATCTCAAATTATGCAAGAGCTTGGTACTAAAAATAAAGCTAGCTCAGGTAATACATTTGCTTTAATAGAGGGTGATAGTATTCTTAAAATTGCTAAGAATTTAGAAAAAACTAAATTAAGTAGTGATGAATTTTTAGAAAAAGTTAATGATGCTGAATTTATTAAAAAATTACAGAAACAATTCCCTGAATTAATAACGGATGATGTTTATGGAAAAGATATTAAATATGCTTTAGAAGGATATTTATACCCAGCTATTTATGACTTAAGTGATAATGAAACTGTAGAGAGTTTAATTACTAAAATGGTTAAGTTGACTAACGAAAAAGTAGTACCATTGTATAAGAAAAATAATAAAACTTGGAAAATAAATGGACAAGATAAACAAATTTCTATTCATGAATATATGACAATGGCTAGTATTCTTGAAAAAGAATCTACGAAATCAGATGAGAATAAACTTATCGCAAGTGTATTCTTAAATAGATTAGCTCAAGGAATGAAATTACAAACTGACCCTTCAGCAAACTATGCAGCTGATAAGTTAACTGGAGCCCCAACACAGGCAGAATTATCATTAAATTCACCTTATAATACGTATACTGTTATTGGCTTACCGCCAGGACCGATTTCATCGATTGGTTCTGAGTCATATGAAGCATTAAATAATGCTGAGAATACAGAGTATTTATACTTCTTACATGCTACAAAAGATGGAAAAGCTTATTTCTCAAAAACTTACCCAGAGCATGAAGAATTAGCTAAACAACATATCGAAGGATATATTCCAGCTGGAAGCTAGTTAATATATTTTAAATTAAATATTATTATCAATTTTTTTGAATTAATTTTAAACTACAATTGATAGAATAAGTAACGACTTGTAAATTAGATTTACGAGTCGTTACTTTTATATTAAGATTGCTACTATTGAATTAATATGTATTATGAGGTAAAATTAATTGTAAGATTAAAATTTAGGAGTTTTTATGCAACAGTATTTTATAAATGAAGATTTGAATGTTCAATCGACATATGAATTGTCTAAAGATGACAGTAATCATATTGTAAGAATTATGAGAAAGAAAATAGAAGATAAAGTATATGTTGTATTTAATAATGAAATTAAATACATTTGTACAATTGTTGATAATAATGCAGACAAAGTTCTTATTACGCCGTATGAACAAGTAATAGGTACTAATGAATTATCGACAAAGATAACAGTGGCTATTCCGCCATTAAAAAATGATAAAATTGAATATTTAATGCAAAAATTAACTGAATTAGGTGTTAGTAATATAGTTCTATTTAATTCTGAGAGAAATATTGCAAAAATAAAAAAAGATAAGGTTGATTCTAAATTAAATAGATGGAATAAAATTGTAAAAGAGGCGGCTGAACAATCTAAGAGAAATATAATTCCTGATATTACTTATGTTGATAGTTTAAAAGATTTAATTGCATTTTCTGAAAAATTTGATAGTAAAGTTGTAGCTTATGAGAAGGAATCTGTTAATGAGGAAAATATTAACTTGAAAAATTTATTACATTCTGATTTAAGTAATAAAGAGGTAATAGCAGTGTTTGGAAGTGAAGGTGGACTTTCTGAGCAAGAGGTTGATTTTTTAACTGAAAATAAATTTGATGTGATAGGATTAGGAAAGAGAATACTAAGAGCTGAAACAGCACCGCTATATTTTGTTAGTTGTGTTGCATATTTTAGTGAATTTAATTAAAGGAGTTAAATTATGAGTGTTGAATTAAATTTAACAGCAAAAGAAATTTATGAAAAAGAGTTTAGAAAAAGTAGAGTCAAAGGATATAGTGAAGAAGATGTTAATGACTATTTAGATTTAATAATTGAAGACTATATGAAACTAGAGAAACTTATAACTAAACTTAAAGAATTAGAAATAGAAAATCAAAACTTAAAAATTAAAATTGAAGCTTTAAAAAATACAAGTCGTGAAGATAAACCTGTTCAGGTAACAAACTTAGATATATTAAAAAGACTTTCGAAACTTGAAACAGCAGTTTTTGGGCCAAATAATGTTGATCATGACTTATATTAATTATGTTTAGAGGAGAATTCCATGAATATTTTATTAATAGTTTCAGGAGGTATTGCAGCATATAAATCAATTGATTTATGTAGCTCTCTTGTGAAACAAGGTAATAATGTTAAAGTAATACTTACAAAAAATGCTGAAAATTTTGTCACACAGCTACCATTCCAAACTTTAACAAAAAATAGAGTTTACACGAGTACTTTTGAAGAAATCGATGAAAATGAAATACAACACATAGACTTAACGAAGTGGGCGGAGAAAATAATTGTAGCACCAGCTACAGCTAATTTGATTTCAAAATTTTCAAATGGAATTGCAGATGACTTAGCTACTTCGTTGATGTTAGCAGTTAGAGATACATCTGCTGTGTATATTGTTCCAGCGATGAATACATTTATGTATAGAAACCCAATTATTCAAGATAATATGAATAGATTAATTAAGCTTGGTTTTAATTTTATTGAGCCTGATAGCGGACTTTTAGCATGTGGAGATATAGGAGAAGGTAAATTTCCATCTATCGAAAAAATTGAAAGCTTTGTGTTTCAAAAAGTTAAACAGGATTTAAAAGGCAAAAAGGTATTAGTAACTGCGGGACCTACAAAAGAATTCATCGATCCATTTAGATGTTTAACAAATCCGTCTAGTGGTAAAATGGGTATCTCTATTGCTAATGAGTGTTCAAAAAGAGGTGCAGAAGTAATCTTAGTATCTAGCGTTGATAATGAAACTATCAGCAATAATATTAAGAAAATTAAAATCACTAGTACAAATGATATGTTTGAAGCTGTAAAAAACAATTTTAAGGATTGTGATTTTATTATAAAGGCAGCAGCTGTATCAGATTACACACCAGTTCAGGTTTTTGATAAAAAAGTAAAAAAACAAGATGGAAATTTAACAATTGAATTTCAAAGAACACAAGATATATTAAAATATGTTGGTGATAATAAAAATGAGAATCAAAAGGTTATAGGTTTCGCTGCTGAGACAAATAATCTGATAGAGTATGCAAAAGAAAAGATTGTTAAGAAAAATCTTGATTATATTGTTGCTAATGATATATCTAAAAAGGATATAGCTTTTGGTAGTGATGATAATGAGGTCTATATAATAGACAAACATGATAATATTAAAAAAATTGATAAAAGTAATAAAAATAATATAGCAAGAGCTATAATTGATGAAATATCAAAATAAATAAACTTTAATTTAAAGGAGGTGAGATTATGTATGCTGAGGTAATAATTGATGTAAATAATCATAATGTTAATCAAGTATATTCTTATCTTGTACCTGATGAATTTAAAGATATAGATATAGTAGGATACAGAGTCGAGGTTCCTTTTGGAACAAGAACGGTTCAAGGTTATGTCATTGATACTAGAAGTGGGAATTCTGAAGTAGAAGTAACGAATAAGTTTAAATATATTAAAAGACTAAAGGATGACTTTCCAATATTAACAAAAGAAATGATTTTATTGTCTAAAGTAATGGCTGATGAACTATTTTGTACAATAATACAGGCAATTGAAACAATTGTTCCTACAAGCCTAAAGAATAAGTATATAGAATACTATGAGCTACTTGATGGTAATAAAACATTACTTTTAGATTATGCAAAACACTTTAATACGGATAACTTAATTGAAAAGAATAAATTTGAAAAATTATTTACAATTGAACAAATTGGCTATTTAATCTCACTTAAAGCTATTAAACTTGTAAGTAAAATTAAAGAAAAAAATAATAACGAAACAGAAGAGTTTTTTGTATTAGATAAATATAAAGATGTTAAATTAACAAAAAAACAAAAAGAACTAGTCGATTATTTAATTGCTAATGAAAAAATAAAAAAATCTAAGGTTAAAGATAAACTTAATATAGGGAATGCTGTTACGAAAAAACTACTTGAAAAGAATGTAATTAGCATTATAGAAGAAGATGTTAAATATGATATAAACACATCAATATTAGAAAATAATACGAATCTAAGTGAACACCAACAAAAAATTTATGATAGAATCAGTGAGAATTTCGATAGTAATAAGTTCAATGAGTATCTTTTGCATGGTGTAACAGGTGCAGGAAAAACAGAGATTTATATAAAGCTTGTAGAAGCGGTGGTTAAAGAAGGTAAAGAAGCTATCATTTTAGTACCGGAGATAATATTAACACCGCAAATCGAAAAGAAATTTAGAAAAGTATTTAGCGATAATATAGCAGTTATACATTCTAGACTTAATGCAAAAGAAAAGTATAATGAGTGGAAAAAAATTCGAGATGGGAAAGTTAAAATATGCTTAGGTACTCGTTCAGCAGTTTTCGCACCGTTTAATAATCTAGGTATTATTATCATTGATGAAGAGCATGAGAATAGTTATAAACAAACTGAATCACCAAGATATGATGCAAAGGATATTGCTAGAAAGCGTGGGATCTATAATAAATCTACTGTAGTATATGCTAGTGCAACACCTTCAGTTGATTTATATTATAATTTTGAAAAGAGTAATCCTAAAAATTTATTAAAACTTACCCATAGGTTTAATAATAAATTACCGATTATAAATATAGTTCATACTGAAGAAAAAGAAGATGTTATTGCTAGTGAATTACTTACTAAGATAAAAGAAAAAATAGAGAAGAAGGAACAAGTACTCTTATTAATGAATAAACGTGGGTATACTAACTTTATTCGTTGTTTTTCATGTGGACATTTATATAAATGTGAAAATTGTGATATAAGTTTAAATTATCATAAACATGATAATTCACTACATTGTCATTTTTGTGGATATCAAAAGAAAATTTCTAATATACCTAAGTGTTGTGAACATCCAGAATTAGTTTCGGGGAATTACGGAATACAGCGTGTTGAAGAGTACTTATATCAAAATATACCGGATGTTAGAATTACAAGGATGGACTCTGATACGACTAGTAGAAAAGGGGCATATGAAAGACTCCTTACAGATTTTAAAAATCATAAATCTGATATTTTACTAGGAACACAGATGATCTCAAAAGGACTAGATTTTCCAAATATTACTTTGGTTGGTGTATTATCTATTGATAATATGATAGCACTACCTAGTTTTAAAGCAAATGAGAAACTATTCCAATTACTAGTTCAAACAGCTGGTAGGGCTGGACGAAGTGAGAAGGAAGGAGAAGTCGTCTTTCAAACTAATATAGCTAGCAATATATTAGATTATGCAATTGAACATAGCTATGAGAAGTTTTATAAATATGAACTTAACAGAAGAAAGTTAATAGACTATCCACCATTTTGTAAAATATCTTTTATAACAATAAAAGGATATAATGAACAAAAGACAGAACGTGTTGCTAAGATGATATTTGATTTTATTAG
>CALHQV010000047.1 GCA_938038035.1 uncultured Gemella sp.
CTCCCACAAATTTTGTTATTTAAAGTCTGCTTCTTTATCTACTATTACATATACACTAGGGTGATTTTTTAGAACAGTACAAGGAATATTTTCAGTAATTTCCTCATCTGCTACTAAACTTTTAATCGCTTGTTGTTTAGCTTCACCAAAAGCTAATAAGATTATGTGTTTAGCCTTCATAATATCTTTTATCCCCATTGTTACAGCCTGTTTTGGTACTAGATTAATATCATTATTAAAGAATCTAGAATTTGCTTCTATTGTTTCTTGTTTTAAATCAACAATATGAACTCCAGTATCAAAAGATGTACCTGGTTCATTAAATCCGATGTGACCATTTGAACCAACACCTAATAGTTGAACGTCAATATTAGCATTATTAAGCGCTTCTTGGTAAGATTTAAGAGCACCTTCTAAATCTTCAGCACTTGCATCAGGAACATGAGTGTTTGCTTTTTCTATATCGATATAATCAAATAAATTAGTTTCCATGAATTTATGATAACTTTCTGGGTGATCATAGCTGATTCCTACATATTCATCTAAATTGTAAGATTTTACATTTTTATAGCTGAAATTACCTGCTTTGTGGTCTGCGATCATTTCTTCGTATAAAGCTATAGGTGATCCTCCAGTAGCAAGACCTAGTGTTGAATTTTCATAAATTAAACTTTTTAAAATTTTGTATGCTTCTTTTGAAGCTTCTTTTTTAGAATCAAAAACTAAATATTTCATAGAATTACCCCTTACTTTTTAATCTTCTTTTTTATAAACTTCTTCTCCGCGTGCGAATGTTGTTAGTACTTCGTATGTAGGACTAATAACAACAAGGTCAGCATCAAAGCCAACTTTGATTTTACCTTTACGATCGGCAAAGCCTAACATTTCTGCAGGATTTTTAGTACAAGAGTTAATGGCAGCATCTACAGGAACTAAAGCATCTTCAATTAAAACGCGTAGTCCATCGATAACTCTTAGTGTAGAACCTGCTAAACGCCCGTCATCACGGTGAGCACTACCATCTTCATATATTTCCATATTTTCTCCACCGAAGATGTAAGAACCACGTCCACAACCTTTAGCACATAGTGAATCGGTAATCATAATTCCGTGATCGCGACCTTTAGCTGTGAAGTATGTATTTAAAGCATCTGTAGTAGAGTGGATACCATCACAGATAATTTCTCCATAAGCATCACGTGCACGTAATGCAAATCCTACTTGCCCTCCGTCACGGTGATGGAAACCAACCATTCCATTATAAACGTGAGTTTGCGAAGTTGCACCGTTAGCAAATGCTAGATAACTTTCTTTATAGTTACAAGCAGAGTGTCCTAGACTTACACGAATTCCTTGGCTTACAAGGTATTTAGTAAGTTTGTAGTCGATGTCTTTTTCACAAGCTATAGTAATAAGTCTAATTAGATTTTTGCTAGCTGCTTGGAATTTTTTAAATTGTTCAACACTAGGTGTTTGGATGCAACTTAAAGGTTGAGCACCACGTTTTTCTACATCAAGATAAGGACCTTCGAAGTGAATACCTAAAATTTCGGCACCTTCATAACCTTCTTCATATACTTTTGCTACATTAGCTACAGCTTTTAGAAGAACTTCTTCAGTTTGTGTAATTGTTGTTGGTAAAAATGATGTTACTCCCTCAGAAACGATATTTTTAGTCCAATTACGAAGCCCCTTTTCGTTAACATCATTTGTATCATAGCCATAAGCTCCATGAGTATGTACATCTATAAAACCAGGTAAAATACGGTTAGATCCGAAATCGTAATCGACTTTATCAAATGCATCATAATCATAAACAGCAGTAATTTTTTTATCTTCTACTTCTACAATAAGAGGAAGAAATTGTCCGCTTGACCAAACTTTTTTACTTTTTATTAGCATAATAGCACCCCTTTTAAATAAAATTTTCATCTTTAAATTTAATGTGTTAAATCTTCTTTAATCTAATGTTAACACATTTTAAATATATTTGTAAAGTAGAAAAGTAAAAGTTTTCAAAATTAATTTAAAGGTATTTTTGGTGGTTTTTATAAATAGAGGAGTTGCTGATTTTTTAATAGAAAAATTTAAGGTGTTATGTTAACGGAAGAGGGAAAATATGTGAAAAGAGAGTGAGTCGATAATTATAGTTTCTGAGAAATTGAATTTTAACGAAGCTCTCTCCATAAAGTTTATTAGCTATCTAAAAGAAAATTTAAATAGCTAATAAAACACAGTATTCATATATCGCTAATGCGAATGTTAAAGAAAAAAGGATAGTATAATAATTATCAAAATATAAATCAAA
>CALHQV010000048.1 GCA_938038035.1 uncultured Gemella sp.
GTTGGAAAATCTACTCTTTTTAACTTGATTGCTGGTGTTTTGAAAAAACAGACGGGGAAAATCACTATCAATGGTAGTGATGATTATATAGGTAAGGTTGCATATATGTTACAAAAAGATTTACTTTTTGAGCATAAAACAATAATTAATAATGTACTAAAATCTATATCTATATCCATTCATAACAAAAAAAGAAACTGACTTTTACGTCAATTTCTTTTTTTATACTCTTATTTGTGTAATTCTTTTTCGAAAGCTTCTCTAACTTGTCCTACTGAGAATCCGATGATTACTTGAATTGCTTTACCGTTACGAGCAACCCCAAGAGCTCCAGAACGTTTTAAGAATTCATCATCTTTAACTAAGCTTTCATCTTTAACGTTAACACGTAATCTTGTTACACAGTTAGTAACGTCTACGATATTATCTTTTCCACCTAAACCTTCTAAAATGATAAGAGCTTGATCATCATGAGTAGCTGCATCATCTCTAACTTCTGGTTTAGCTGCTTCTTTACCTTTTTCACGGTACTCTTGTTTAGAGTAAAGTTTTGTTTCAGCATCATCTGCTTCACGTCCAGGTGTATTTAATTGGAATTTTAGAATCATAAATCTAAATACGAAGAAGTAGATTACTGAGAATACTAATCCAATTCCGATTTGAACAAACATTTGTGATGAGTGATGTTTGAACATTGGTAACCAGTTAAGAGCTAAGAAGTCGATTAATCCACTTCCGAAGTTACCTACAACTCCAAATTGGTACATAGTTGCTGACATTAATGCACCTAATACTGCGTGAGTAGCGAATAACATTGGTGCTGCGAATAAGAATGTGAACTCGATTGGTTCAGTGATTCCTGTTAAGAAACCAGTAAGTGCTGCTGGGATTAATAACCCTGCTACAACTTTTTTCTTGCTGTCTTTAGCTGTTACATACATAGCTAAAGCTGCTGCTGGTAAACCAAATACTTTTGAGTTACCGTGTAATGAGAATCCACCTTGTGGGAATAACTCTTTTAATGGAGTTGAGCTTTGAGAGAACTCTTGAATGTGTTGTACCCAGTAAGCTGTGATTCCATTTTCTACTACTGCTGGCCCAAACATAAATGGTCCATAGATAAAGTGGTGTAATCCTGTTGGGATTAAAATTCTTTCTAGGAATGTATAAGTGAATACCCCTGCAACTCCAGAAACTTTTAAGAATCCTTGTAATGCAGCAATTCCTAATTGAACTTTTGGCCATAATAGAGCTGTTAAGAATGCAGCTGGAATCATGATTAGGAAACCAATTAAGATAACAAATGTTGAACCTTGGAAAATTCCTAATAACTCAGGAAGTTTTTTGTCAAAGTATTTGTTATGGATCCATACTGAGATAGATGCAATAACGATAGAACCGATGATTGATGTATCTAATGTGATTGCTCCAGCAATTCTTGTAATACCTGTAGGTAATTTAAGAGCTGGTGTTACATCTACTCCAAAGAATTTGAATTGAGTTAAGAATCCGTTGATGAAGTAGTTGAAAACCATGTAGATTAAGAACGCTTCTAATGCAGCACGACCATTTGCTTTTTTAGCAAGACCAATTGGAATACCAAGTGCGAATACTACTGGCATTTGATTGAAGATTGTCCATCCTCCTTGTTCAACTACGAACCAGAAGTTATACCAAAGAGTACCCTCTGTCGCGATGCTCCCTACTAAGTTAGGGTTTTTTAAGATTGAAGTTAATCCAACTACTAGTCCGAAGAATGCGAATAGTATAGATGGCATTAACATAGCGCCACCAAAGCGCTGAATTTTTTGTAACATAACATTTTCCTCCTTTTTTTATTTTTCTGCTAATGTTACTTCTAAGCCATTATGATCAGAAATAATTGGATAATTATCATCATTAAATATAACAAAACTTTCTTTTACATCCAATTTTCTATTAATAAAAACATAATCCAATTTTTTCTGACACATAGAATCTTCCCAACCACTTATATTTTTATATACTGTAATTCCCCCATCTTTTTTCTCGGCTAATTCATATGTATCATATAATCCTTTATCAAGTATTCTTTTATAATCATCTACTTGATGGAAATAATCCGTATTGAAATCCCCCATGAAAATTTTAAGATTTTTGTTATCTGTATAATTAATTAGGTTGCTAAGATTTTGATCTATGTCTTCCCCTTTACAAGTTGGCAAATTCATATGACAACTGTAAAATTCTACGATCTCATTATTTATTTTAAGATCTACTTTTAAAATTTTTCTTGATTCGATAGAAGTCACGGTTTGTTGTGCCGTACAGTAAAAGTCCTCTACGGCAACAACTTCACCTTTAGCTAATATTGCTAATCCTTCTTCGAATTTATCAAATCCAATGTGAGAGTATGTCCAGTAATAACTGTAACCATCTTCTCCATATTCTCTAATTTTATCTAATAATAATTTTCCGAAGTTATCTGCTTTTATACCTTGTTGAACATCTTCACTACTAATCAATTGATTTACTTCTTGCATGGCAACCACGTCATAATTTTTTTCTACAATTACCTTTGCTAAAATATTTAGTTTTTCTAGTTGATTTTCTTCCAACCAACTATGAACATTAATCGTTAATAGTTTCATAAGTATGTTCCCCTTTATTTTTATTTATTCCAAATATCTTCATTATATTGAGCAATTGTACGGTCAGATGAGAAGAATCCTGCTTTCGCAATGTTCACGATAACTTTCTTCATCCATAATTCACGGTTTTCGTAATCTGCTAACATTTCTTCTTTCTTAGCGTAATATTCCTCAAAGTCAATTAGTGTCATGAACCAGTCTTTGTTAAGAAGTTCGTTGTATAATCTTTCTAATCGTTCTTTATTTCCTAGTTTAACTAAATCTTCAGATACGATAAAGTCAACAACCTCTTTAACACCATCTTTTTCATAGTATTCTTTAGAAACATATCCAGCAGTTTCGTAAAGTTTAATGATTTCATCACTTTCTTTACCGAAGATGTAGATATTTTCACGACCAACTAGTTCGTCAATTTCCACGTTAGCTCCATCTAAAGTTCCTAGAGTTAGAGCCCCGTTTAACATGAATTTCATATTACCAGTTCCACTTGCTTCTTTAGAAGCTAATGAAATTTGCTCTGAAATATCAGTTGCTGGTATTAATTTTTCAGCTACACTTACGTTATAGTTTTCAACTAAGTATACATTTAAGTATTTGTTTACTTCTGGATCATTGTTAATTAATTCTGATAGACATAGAATTAAGTGAATGATATCTTGAGCTATAATATAAGCTGGTGCTGCTTTACCACCAAAGAATACAGTGATTTTTCTTTCTGGTAATTTTCCATTTTTAATATCTAAGTATTTTTTGATTACATATAAAGCGTTCATTTGTTGACGTTTATATTCGTGGAATCTCTTGATTTGAGTATCAATAATACTGTTTTCGTCTAGTTCAATACCTTGTGTTTCTTTTAGGTATTCTTTAAGAACAAGTTTATTCTCATGTTTGATTTCTTCTAATTTAGCTGCTACTTCTTTACTATCTACAAACGCTAATAGTTTTTCTAATTTAGTTGCATCCGTTAAGTACTCGTCACCAATTAGATCTTTTAAGTATGCTGCTAACGGTCTGTTAGAGAACTCTAACCAACGTCTGAATGTAATACCGTTAGTTTTATTGTTAAATTTCTCTGGATATAATTCATAGAAATGTTTTAACTCAGAGTTTTTAAGAATTTCAGTGTGTAGGTACGCAACCCCGTTTACACTGTTAGAGAAGTGAATATCCATGTTTGCCATGTGCACTCTATCATCTTTATCGATGATTTGAATATCTTCACCTTCATATTTTTCTCTAATAACTGCATCTAATTGTTTAATGATTGTTACTAAGTGTGGTACCACTTCTTCTAAGTATTCTAATGGCCATTTTTCTAATGCCTCAGCTAAGATAGTGTGGTTTGTGTAACCAGTCATTTTTTGAACGATTGTGTATGCTTCTTCAAATTCAATTCCGTGTTTTTCAGTTAACAAACGAATTAATTCAGGAATTACCATACTTGGGTGAGTATCGTTAATTTGAACATATGCATATTCATATAGATCGTGAACATTACTTCCTTTAGCAATAGCTTCGTCTAAAATTAATTGAGCTGCATTTGATACCATGAAGTATTGTTGGTAAATACGTAATAATTCACCATTTTTATCACTATCATCTGGATATAAGAATAATGTTAAGTTTTTCTCGATTTCAGTTTTATCAAAACTAATACCATCTTCAATGATACTGCTATCTACTGATTCAATATCAAATAAGTTTAGGTAGTTTTTAGTATCTTTTTTGTATCCTAATACGTCAATTCTTTTTAGAGTTGAAGTTAGGTTGAAGTTTTTGAACGGTACTGTGTATTTAACATCAGTATCTCTTAGCCATGAAGAATCTTCAATCCAGAAGTTTGGCTCTGCGTGTTGTTCATTTTTAACGAATACTTGTCTGAATAATCCACAGTGGTAGTTTAATCCAACTCCATCACCATTGATTCCTAATGATGAGATAGAATCGATGAAACAAGATGCTAAACGCCCAAGACCACCGTTACCTAGTGATGGTTCTAATTCTGCTTCTTCAACATCGCTAAGACGTTTGTTAGCTGCATTTAATTCTTTTTCGATTTCTTCGTAGATTCCTAAATTAATTAGGTTGTTCGATAAAAGTTTACCAATTAAAAATTCTGCTGAAATGTAGTAAACTTTCTTTTTATCAGAGTTTAAAGCTTTTTTATCAGCTTGTTCTTTTACATAATTTAATAGTTGTATATATATTTCTTTGTTCTCTAAAGTACTTAGTTCTTTATTTGTATTATCTAATACATATTTACTAAATGACATTTTATACCCTCTCTCTTGAATATCTTACTGTAATGTTTCTTAAAAATTCTTTTCTCTCTTCTGTTAGATCTTCTGCAAGCATTCTCCATTCCCAGTTTCCTCCAACTGTTGATGGAACGTTCATTCTGCTTGTTGCATCTTTGTCTAATAAATCTTGCATTGTTACGATTGCATAATCACTTACTGAAGAGTAGATTCCTCTAATCATTGCTTCAGTGATTGTTTCATTATCACGACGGTTCAAGTATTCAGAAACTAGTTTTCTTTCTGATTCGCTTAGTTTTTCATACCATCCATTGACTACATCATTATCATGTGTTCCTGTGTAAGCAACACTGTTTTGTGTATAATGATGTGGGCGATCTAGATTATCTTCTCCAGGGAAAGCAAATTGAAGAATTTTCATTCCTGGATATCCAGAATCATCTAATAATTTTTCTGCTTTAGCATCGATAAATCCTAGATTTTCTGCAACGATTGGTAAATCACCTAACTGTTCTTTGATTTTTTGGAATAATTCAATTCCTGGACCTGCTTCCCAAGTACCATTTACTGCATTTTCAGCATCTTTATCTATTTGCCAGAAATCAGAGAATCCTTTAAAGTGATCTATACGAAGTACATCATAAATTTTAAAACTTTCTTGCACTCGGTAAATCCACCATGAAAATCCTTGTTCTTTGTGTTTTTCCCAATCATAGATTGGATTACCCCAAAGTTGACCAGTAGGACTGAAGTCATCTGCAGGACAACCAGCTACATAAAGTGGTTCATTGTTTGCATCAACTTTAAATAGTTCTGGCATAGTCCACATTTCAACACTATCAGCACTTACATAAATTGGCATGTCCCCAATAATTTTAATTCCTTTTTCATTAGCATATTCTTTTAATGCTAACCATTGTTTAAAGAAGAAATATTGTGTTACTGTATAGTATCTTATGCTATCTTGAAGTTCTGTGCGATATTTTTCACGAGCTGCTTCTTCACCTTTTTTGATATCCTCATCCCAGTGAATAAAGCTCTTATATCCAAAACTTTCTTTTATAGCCATATATTCAGCATAATCTGCTAACCAACTTGAATTCTCAGCTTCAAATTTTTCTATTTCAGCTAGTACTTCACTATTTTTACTAGTGTTAGCGACTGCTTTTTCTAAAATTGGTCTTCTTGCTTCGAATAATAATGCATAATCAACTTTTTCAGGGTTTTCTCCAAAGTTAACATTTGCATAATCACTTTCTTCAAGCAATCCATCTTCTTTTAATAATGAAAAATCAATTAGATTTAAATTTCCTGCTACTGCTGAGAAACTTTGGTATGGTGAATCACCATAACTAGTAGTTGTAAGTGGTAAAATTTGCCAATATGTTTGTTTTGTTTCTTCTAAGAAGTCTACAAATTCATAAGCACTTTTACCAAATGTTCCTATACCAAATTTACCTGGTAATGATGTGATATGCATTAAAACACCACTTGAACGTTTTGTCATTCTATTTTCCTCCATTTTATTTTTATCTTGTCTGTACAAAATAAGTTCTTATTAATCAACAATAATTATTATAATAAAACACTTTCATTTTGTCAACACATTTATGTAATTCTTTTTATTTCATTATGTAACCTATACGTAAATGTTGAAAACACTGTGAAACTTTTACATATTTCTTGATTTTTGATCTCAGTACATTTATAATAATATAGATAAACTTTGAGAGGTTAATAGTAAATGAGTAAATACAACCAAGTCTACAGAGACTTAAAAGAAAAAATTGACACTCGAGTATATAAACGTAATACTGAATTACCGAGTGAAAATGAGCTAGTTAAAGAATATGGTTATTCTAAAGATACAATAAGAAAAGCCCTGTCTCTATTAGAAATTAATGGTTACATTCAAAAAATCAAAGGTAAGAACTCTTTAATTCTTGGGCATGGTAGGATTAAAAATAACTATCTAGGAAATATTAAAACTTCTTCTGAATTAAATATTGATGGAAAATATGAAATTAAGACTTCTTTAGAATCCCTTTATATCATCCAAGGCGATAAAAAGATTATGGATATTTTCGGATCAGATGAAGACAATGATTTTTACAGAGTTAGTCGTAGTAGATTAATAAACGGTGAACGACTAGAATATGAGGTATCTTATTTTGATCGTAAACTTGTTCCATTTATTAATAAAGAAATAGCTGAATCTTCTATCTATAAATATTTAGAAAAGGAATTAGGATTAAACATCACACACTCAAGACGTGAGATCTCATTTAGATATGCTACTGAAGAAGAAAGACAACATATGGACTTAGGAGAGTATAATATGGTCGCTGTTGTTGAAAGTATCACATATTTATCAAATGGAAATATACTACAATACGGAATACTGACATATAGGCCAGACAAGTTCACTTTTGTAACTATGGCGAAAAGATAAAAACGACTCGTAAATTACGATTTTATTAGAATCTAATTTAAAGAGTCGTTCTCTTTTTGTTTTTAATTTTACTCAAATATTTTGTAATGGTGATAATGGAACTTGAAAAAGTTCTATCGGTGAAATTAAGATTTGAAGCTTAATTTCAAGGTGGAATATCCACTTTAATTGTCTAAATGACAATTAAAGTTAGATGGAACCGTCCGCCACCATACTTAAAATATTTGAATAGTAAAATTAAATTATCTAATATACACAAAAAAACTGATAAAGGAACATTATTCCTCTATCAGTTTTTATTTTATTCTAGATTATTTTAATCTTTCTTCTAATTCTGCTTTTAAATCTTCAAATCCTGGTTTTCCAAGAAGAGCAAACATATTTTTCTTATACGCTTCTACTCCTGGTTGGTCAAATGGATTTAGACCTTGCATGTATCCAGAAATACCTACAGCTTTTTCGAAGAAGTATACTAAGTATCCGAATGTAAATTCGCTCATATCTGGAAGTTCTACTACGAAGTTAGGCACTCCTCCATCAGTGTGAGCAAGAAGAGTTCCTTCAAATGCTTTAGTATTTACAAAGTCCATAGTTTTTCCAGCTAGATAGTTAAGTCCATCTAGGTTATTTTCAGCTTCTTTAAGTTCAATATCTTTGTTTGGAGATTTAACTTTTAAAATAGTTTCGATTAGAATACGACGTCCTTCTTGAACATATTGTCCCATAGAGTGAAGATCAGTTGAGAAGCAAACACTTGATGGGTATAATGCTTTTCCATCTTTACCTTCAGATTCACCGTAAAGTTGTTTCCACCATTCATTGAAGTAAACCATTGATGGTTCATAAGAAACAAGAATTTCGATTAATTTACCTTTTTGTTGTAGTACGTTACGCATTACAGCATATTGATAAGCAATATTAGTACTTAAATCTGGTGAAGAAAGTTCATCTTGAGCTAATTTAGCTCCAGCCATCATTTTATCAATATCAATTCCACTTACAGCAATTGGAAGTAATCCTACTGCAGTAAGAACTGTGAAACGTCCACCAATATCATCAGGTACTACAAATGTTTCATATCCTTCATCATCAGCCAATGATTTTAATGCTCCACGAGCTTTATCAGTAGTAGCGAAGATTCTTTCTTTTGCTCCTTCTTTTCCATATTTTTCTTCAAGTAATTCTTTGAAGATACGGAATGCAATCGCAGGCTCAGTAGTTGTACCAGATTTAGAAATTACGTTTACAGAGAAATCTTTTCCTGTAGTTTTTAAGTAATTAACTAATTCTTGAGTGTAACTTGAAGAAATAGTGTGACCTACGAAGAAGATTTGAGGAGTTTTTCTATCTTTTTCATAGAAGTTATAGAAACTATCGTTAAGCATTTCAATTGCAGCACGAGCTCCTAAGTAAGATCCACCAATTCCGATAACAACAAGTACTTCAGAATTACCTTGAATTTTTTTACTAGCTTCTTTAATTCTAGCAAATTCTTCTTTATCGTAGTTAGTTGGTAAATCAACCCATCCTAAGAAGTCACTACCAATTCCAGTTTTATTGTGTAATTGATCGTGAGCAACTTTCACATAACCTTCCATATTTTTCACTTCTTGTTCGTTAAAGAAGTTTAGTGCTTTCGAATAATCAAATTTTAAGTGCATTTTTGTTCTCCTTATTTGTTTTCTCACCTTTTATTATAAATCATTGTTGGCTTATCGTCTATAATATAATCGTAAATTAATTCAGAAACTTTATCTGCATTGTGCCTAATCGTATTATTATCAACGATTCCAACGTCATTATTTTTTATTAATTTTATCCCCAATGCTTCAATTTTTTCATGATCGATTTTGACCGGTTCTTGTTTTTCTTTGTGATATTTCGATAAAATACTATCATCAAATTCACGCGAATTAGCAATTACTAAGTCAAAGATGTTCTCTTGAACATGTTTATTAATCGCAACGATATGATCACAAACTGAATAATTATCTGTTTCACCATGTTGAGTCATGACATTACAAACATATATCTTCTTAGCTTTACTTTCTCTAATCTTTTCCGACACATTAGAGATTACTAAATTAGGAATTATAGAAGTATATAAACTTCCAGGTCCCATAATAATATAATCTGCCTCTTCTATTGCTTTAAGTACATCTTCATTAGGTTTAACTCTTGAAGGCGTAATATAAACATGATCTATAACTCCACCTGCTTTTGTAATTGAAGATTCTCCACGAATAATCTCACCATCCGATAATACCGCATTTAAAGTCGCTATATCATTAGTAGTCGGCAATACAGTTCCACGTACATTTAAAATTCTACTCATAACTTTTACCGCTGTAGAAAAATCTCCATGAATATCCGTCATAGCAGCTATCATTAAATTACCAACTGGATGCCCCTTAACTTCTCCACTATCAAATCGATATTGGAACATTTTTTCCAAATATGGTTCAACATCCGATAGTGCTGCGATAACATTTCTTATGTCACCTGGAGAAGGAATATTCATATCACTTCTTATTTTTCCAGAACTTCCCCCGTCATCTGCTACCGTTACTACAGCAGTTATCTCAAGGGGATACTTTTTCAACCCTCTTAAAAGAACTGACAATCCAGTTCCTCCACCGATAGTAACTACTTTTATTTTAGTACTCATTTTTCTACCTACCCTTATTGATATCGCGATGTTCTAAATACACCCTATATCCTAATTTTGAAATATCTTCATGTAATCTTCTTGCTACGCTGACAGAACGGTGTTTACCACCTGTACATCCAACTGCTATAGCAACTTTATCACGACCTTCATATTGATACTTATCTACCATAAACGTTATAAGTTCTAAATACTTATCATAAAATTCTCGAGTAACTTCATCCTCAAAAACATAATCATACACTTCGCTATCTTGACCAGTTTTTTCTCTTAATTCGTTTATATAAAACGGATTTCTCAAGAAACGAACATCGACAATATTATCTGCGTCTATAGGAACTCCATATTTGTAACCAAAACTTGAGATTGTAATATGATAACTATCTTTTTTCTCAATTCCGAAATCTTCTAATATTTTCTTCTTCAAATCTTTTACAGAAGTATTGGAAGTATCATAAATATAATTTGCAATTCCTTTGATGTCATTCATATCTTTTCTCTCTTGAGCAATACCTTCAAGTAAGCTAAACTCAGTAGATAAAGGATGATTTTTTCTAGTTTCTTTATATCTATTGACCAATACTTGATCATCACTATCTAAAAATAAGATTTTAACATCAAAGTACTCACTTTGTTGTAGTCTTTTTAATAATTCCTTTAAATCAACAAAAATGTGTTTACTTCTTATATCAATACTTATCGCTGTTTTATCAATATCTTTTTCTTCTATTATTCTCAAGAAATCTTCAACAACTAATCCCGGTAAATTATCTGTACAAAAATACCCTTGGTTTTCAAAGACTTGTAATGCTGTATTTTTCCCTGCTCCACTTATTCCTGTAATTATAACTAATTTTTTCTTCATAGCTTCACATCCATCTTTATAATAATATAAGTTTTATGGAATAATATATTCAGTTTAACAAAGAATAAATAAACTGCTCCATTTCTATATTGTACACCATTTCTAATTTTTTGTGTAGTATTTTAAAACTACAATTAAAAAGAAAACTACTGCAAGAAATTCATCTTACAGTAGTTTAAATTCTAATTATCTCGTATTTCTATTTGTATTGTTATTAACACCATTATTTACTCCATTATTGTTTCTTCCACCTGGAGTTGTAACAGTAGCGTTATTATTGTTTCCTCTTGATGATTGATTATTGTTATTGTCATTTGACGCATCATTTTGGTTATTATTTGAATTGTCATCATCAGAGTTATTATTACGATTATTGTTATTATTATCGTTATTATTGTTACGACTTCTTTCTTCTTGTTCACGTCTATTTTGTTCTTCTATTTGACGACGTTCACTATCAGAAATAACTTTAACCCCACCATTTATAGATCCAACATTTCCTGGAACAGAGAATCCTTTTGGCGGATGTATTCTAACAATATTCTGCATATTTATTCGATACAATGCTTGTGTCTTCTGAGTATCATCTTGAGTCATATACTTCGTAGGACCATCTATTGCATCAAATCCTTGCCACACAGCCATTGTATAGTTACTTGTATAACCTATCGTCCATGAATCTTTCGAATAGTTATTTATATCGAAACCGAATTTCTGAGCTTCACCTTCACCAAAAGTAGTAGTACCTGTTTTAACTGCCATATCCGCTCCACTAATTCGTGCATTTGCAGCAGTCCCATTAACTACATTTCTTAACATAGATGTCATGATATAGGCTGTAGAATCTTTAATAACTCGTTTTCTATCATCAGTGCTGAAACTTTTCACTTCAGTTCCTTCACTATCGTAAACTTTCTTAATAGCTTTAGGTGTTGCATAATATCCACCGTTACTAAATGGAACATATGCTCCAGCCATTTGTAATGGTGAGAATCCGTCACTACTTCCTCCAATTGGAGTTGTAATTGAATCATCTGTAATATTCATTCCAACATTAGCTGCGTATTGTTTTACTCTATTGAATCCTACTTCTTGATAAGTCTTAATAGCAGCTATATTATTCGACCATACCAATGCATTATTAATAGTTATATTTCCATGGTATTGTCTATCCCAGTTTTGGATTTCTGAACCTTGTATCTTAGTATCATTAACAGTATGGTCAGATCCCCAGTTTAAGTACTCAATTGCAGGTCCATATGGAAGTATTGGTTTAATTGATGAACCAGGTTGCAGTTTAGCTTGGGTAGCAATATTGAAGCCGTGGAATGTTTGCTTTTTACCACCATATAATGCTGCAATACCACTATTTTCATTATTTAAAACTACCATCGCTACATTACTTGCTTGTTTTATTCCAGCATAGTTTGCATTAACACTTTCTGTTAATGTATCTTGAATCTTAGAATCAAAGTTTGTATAAATTTTCAGTCCTAAGTTTAAGACATCTCCTTCATAGTCCTTATATTCTTTACTATTCTTCAATTCATTAACAATTTGGTTCATGTAAGAAGTATATTTTGAATCAAACTCACTTGATAATAATACACGTTCACTTTCATCACGCTGTATAATTCCTGATAATACATCAGTTTTTTGTGCAGCTTGTGAATCTGCTTCTGAGATTTTACCGTGATATTGCATTAGGTAAAGTACCGTATCACGACGTGCTTTAGCCGCTTCTGGATTATCATAAGGATTATATGTATTAGGGTGCTGTGGCATTCCTGCTAAAAGAGCCATTTGTGGAAGAGTAAGTTGATTTAATTCTTTTCCATAATAATATTTAGCGGCTGTTTTTAGCCCATATACACCATCAGAATAATAAATTCTATTTACATACATTGTAAATATTGATTCTTTGTCGTAGTTTTGTTCAAGTTTATAAGCAAGATATGCTTCTTGAACTTTACGTTTTACACTCTTATTATCATCAAGGAATGTTCTCTTAATTAACTGTTGAGAAATAGTTGATGCCCCTTGTGATCCAAAACCACTAGTTAAGTTTGACACAACAGCTCCTACTAAACGTCTAAAGTCTACCGCACCATGCTCAAAGAATCTATTGTCCTCTGTTGCCAAAATGGCATCTTGCATTTTTTGCGGTATGTCAGCAGTTTCTAGGTTCTCACCAATTTGGTTACCTAATTTCGCTACCTCATTATTATTTGTATCATAAACAATTGTTCTTGAATTATTATCTAATATCTTAGAATCAAATGCCGGTGCTTGATATATCCAGAACACACACAATAAGAAAATTGATATAATAGCAACACTTGCCACATATAAACCATATCTAATAATCTTCATCCATAATGCTTTATTATTCTTTTTAGAATTTGGATTACTTATTCTATTTGGACCTATCGGTCTTCTTGGCCCACCTGGACCTCCTGTTCTATTACCTCTAGCTGATTGCTGAGGATTTCTTGGTTGCACTGGTGGTACACCTTGTCTTTGATTTGTACCTTGAGGCCTTTGTGGTTGGATAGGACGACTTTGCCCTTGTCCACTTCTTCTCATTATTTCTTCATTTGTTAACGGCCTTCTTTGTTGACCATTATTCGTTGGATTAGTATTTCCTCTAGATATATATCCACCTGGCATAACACTCTTTCTTTCTTGAGAGTGTCTATCTCTTCTCGATAACCGATTGTTATTATTCTCTGCCATAGTATATCCTCTCTTTATATATATTTAAACTTTCACTTTATTCATATTAATTTTTCATAATAAAATGTCATAATATACTACATTAATTTTAATGTATATTGAAAAAAAAATCAATTTACTTTGCATATATTAACTATTATTTAATAATATTGTAACATAAGCCAAGCTCTTTCAATTATAAGCTTATTAACTAATATCAAATTTAAATAATTTACTATTATACTCTAAGCTCTCTTTTTATTACATAAAAAAAGAAGCTATCTTATTTTGATAACTTCTTTTTTTTGTATTATTTATTTCCTGCTGCTTCAACATTTTTTATAGCTGCTTTAGCTGCTGCAATTCTGGCAATAATTACCCTATATGGTGAACATGATACATATCCTAGTCCTATTTTAGAGCATAGTAAAATTGATCTTTCATCTCCACCATGTTCTCCACAAATTCCAAGCTTAATACTTGGTTTAGTAGTTTTTGCTTTCTCAACTGCAAGCTTCATAAGTTCTAATACTCCACTATCATCAAGATGAACAAATGGATCTGACTCTAAGATATTTTTTTTCTTATAAATGTCAATGAATTTTTCAGCGTCATCTCTAGAGTAACCAAATGTTAATTGAGTTAAGTCATTAGTACCGAAACTGAAGAAATCTGCATGTTCTGCAATCTTATCAGCAATTAGACAAGCTCGTGGAATTTCAATCATCGTTCCTACTTTGTATTTAAAGTCTGCATTGTACAATTGAATTTCTTTTTCCACAAGTTCAACAATTTGTTCACGTAACACTGCAAGTTCTTTTTCTAATCCTACTAAAGGAATCATAATTTCAACATTTACTTCAATACCTTCTTTACGAGCTCTAATAGCTGCTGAACTAATAGCTTTCGCCTGCATTAAGTAAATTTCTGGATATGTAATACCTAGTCGACAACCACGATGTCCCATCATAGGATTGAATTCTGCAATGCTAGCTATTTTCGCTTCTAATTGATTAACACTGACACCTATTTCCTCGGCAATAAGCTTAACAGTATTTTCATCTTTTGGTAAGAATTCATGAAGCGGTGGATCTAATAATCTTATATTAACAGATTTACCTTGAGCTTCTTTAAAAATCTTATAGAAATCTTCACTTTGAATTGGTTGTAATCTATCTAAGAATCTAACTCTCTCATTGGTATCACTTGCTAAAATCATTTTTCTAACTAGACTAATTCTATCTTCTTCAAAGAACATATGCTCTGTTCTACATAATCCTATTCCTTCAGCTCCAAACTCAAAAGCAACTTTAGCGTCAGTTTCATTATCTGCATTTGCTAGTACTTTAAGTTCTCTAATTTCATCAGCCCATCCTAAAAGTTTATTGAATCTATCGCTAAATTTGGCATCAACTTTATCTACTTCACCAAGATATACTTTACCACTGCTTCCATCGACTGAGATTATATCACCTTCATGTAATGTTACCCCAGCAATTTTCAGAGTTTTTTCAGCATAATTTATAATCATGTTTTGGCAACCACAGACACAACATTTACCCATTCCTCTTGCTACTACAGCAGCATGTGATGTCATACCTCCACGTAAAGTTACAATAGCCTCTGAGCTAATCATACCTTCAATATCTTCTGGAGAAGTTTCTTCTCTTACTAAAATAACAGGTTTTGTTTTCGCCGCTTCTACAGCTTCTTGTACTGTGAAATAAATACCGCCGACTGCTGCTCCAGGTGATGCTGCTAAACCTTGAGTTAATTGTTTAGCTTCTTTTAATGATTTTTCCTCAAATGTAGCATGAAGAAGTTTATTAATTTCCTCTGTTCCCACTCTTAGAATCGCTTCTTCTTTAGAAATTACCCCTTCTTCTGCTAGTGATACCGCAACTTCAACTACTGCATTTGGTGTTCTTTTTGCGTTTCTTGTTTGAAGAATATACAATCTTCCATCTTCAATAGTAAACTCAATATCTTGCATGTCTTTATAGTGTTGTTCTAATTTTTTAGAAATTTCAACAAATTCTTTATATAAGTGTGGCATATCATCTTTTAGGATACTAATATTTTTAGGAGTTCTTATACCTGCTACAACATCTTCCCCTTGTGCATTAATTAGATATTCACCGAAAAGCTCATCCTCTCCAGTAACAGGGTTTCTACTAAATGAAACTCCAGTACCACAATTATCTCCCATATTACCAAACACCATAGCTTGAATATTTACAGCAGTACCAAGTTTATCACTAATATTGTGTAGTCTTCTATATACTTTGGCACGATTATTATTCCATGATTTAAAAACAGCTTCAATAGCTAGCATAAGCTGCTCTTTTACACTCATAGGAAACTCTCGACCTACTTCTTTTTTATAAATCGCCTTAAACTCTTCAACAATATTGAATAAATCTTTCTCATTTAATTCACTATCTTGCTCATAACCATTAGCATTTTTAACTCTAGTTAAAACTTCCTCAAATTTATATTTTTCAACATCCATTACGACATCTGAGAACATTTGAATGAATCTTCTATAACTATCATAAGCAAAACGATAGTTATTATTTTTCTTAGCCAATGCTATAGTAGTTTCATCATTTAATCCAAGATTTAAAATAGTATCCATCATTCCTGGCATAGAAAATACTGCACCACTACGAACAGATACTAATAAAGGATTATCTATACTTCCTAATTTCTTCCCAATATTTTCTTCTAAAATTTCAAGTTGTTCGTTAATCTGTTTTAAAATCTCAGGTTTAATTCTTTCCCCATTTTCATAATAACTATTACAACTTTCTGTAGTAATAGTAAAACCAGGAGGAACACTAATCCCTAAACCTTTCATCTCCGCAAGGTTTGCTCCTTTTCCTCCTAATAAAGATTTCATATCTTTATTACCTTCGCTGAAATTATAAACATATTTTTTTGACATTGTAAAATTCCCCCCATAAACAAATTATTGTTTTATATAATTACTTCTTTTTATTATTTTGTTTAAACCTCTAGGCCTCTTTCTCTCATAATCCCAATTATTAATTCAGCTGTCTCCTCTACAGCTTTATTTTGAACGTCTATTATCGGACATCCTAGTTTTCCCATAATCTCTAGAGCATATTCTAACTCTTCGAAAATTTGTATTTCATCAGTATAATCCGAATTCCCTGATACTCCTAGAGTCTTCAGTCTTTCTTCCCTCAATTTATTAAGTTGTTCTACTGAATTTGTTAAACCAATTACTTTTCTTTTTACTTCATATAGCTGTTCTGGAAGTATCAAGTCTTGAATAATAGGAACATTCATAACTTTTATATTTCTATTTGCTAAATATAAGCTTAATGGTGTTTTAGAAGTTCTCGATACCCCTAAGATTATAACATCTGCTTCTTTTAGACCATTTATATCTTTCCCATCATCATACTTCACAGCAAATTCTAAAGCATCTATTCTCTTAAAATACTCCGCTCCCATCTTTCTATTTAAACCAGGATTCCCTTCGGCTTTTACTCCTAATTTTTCTTCAAAAGTACTAAGCATTTCACTTAATAGATCTATAACTTTTATATTTTTTTCTAACCCTTTTTCTTTTACATAGCTTGCTAAAGCACCATCAACTAATGTCTGAACAATTACATCTCCCTCATTTATATTGGATATAATACAATCTATTTTTTCTTTTGTACAAACATTCGAGTTTTTAAGTACCTTATACTTCTTATTCTCATAAGAAAACTGCACAAGTGCTGCATCAACCACATCTTTTGCAG
The DNA here is from genome assembly GCA_938038035.1 of uncultured Gemella sp. GTDB lineage: Bacteria > Bacillota > Bacilli > Staphylococcales > Gemellaceae > Gemella. The sequence goes on from CALHQV010000048.1 coordinate 17,371, forward strand.
TATTTCCTATTGAATCTGAAATTATATGTACAGTTAACATATTATCCCTCCAGTATTTCCAATAATAACTTAATTAATGTAGTTTTTGATATTTTCCCGACGATTACCTTACCATCCTTTTCGTCCCTTACAACAGGTAAGCAATCAATCTCATGTAAAATTAATTTTCTTAATGCATCAGTAACTAACTCATCTTCATATATGTATATAACATTCGGCACACGGGTCATCGCTAATACTATAGGAAGATTTTGTCCATCAGCATTTCTTGATAATTTCAGCATATCCTTTCTAGATGTTACACCAGCAAGGTGATTATTCTCATCGACTATAAAAATAGTTCCTACATCATAAATAAATAATTTCGATAATACCTCAGAATAATTTGCTGTACTCTTAGCAGTTATAGCTATTCCCATTACATCTTTAACTAATTTACTTTTTATTTCTTCACGTTGTTCTCCCGGTGAAAAATTATAATTATAATAGTAACCTACATTAGGTTTTGCTTCCAAAATCTCTAACATCCCTAAGACCGCAAGGTCATTTCTTAAAGTAGATTTCCCCAAAGAAAGCTTTTCTGCAATTTCATCACTTGTTATCGGTTCAAAATTCTTTACTATTTCAATTATAGCTTTATGTCTTTCAGTAAGTTTCATTGCTCCTCCTTCTTGTATTATATTTTTTATTATACAATATGTTACACATTAATTCAAGCGTTATCATCGATTAATGTGTAATAATATTTTTAATATATTCTATTATTTACTTTTAAAATAGATATATTATGTGATACTAATAACATTTATTACCAAATTATTAAAATAGAGTTACTCGATATCTATTTTATTTAAATTTAAATATTTATATGTTATAATTAACTTAATAAAATATTGAGGGGAAAAATTGTATGTCAAAATTATCAAAACTATTCGCAATCGGTGCAGGAATAGCCGTTGCTAACTATTATTCAAAAAATCCAAATAAAGTTGAAGATCACACTGAATACGTTAAGAAAAAATCTAAAGATTACTATGGTTACACACGTTGTATGATTCGCTACACTAAGAAAAACGGTGTTGAAGAAGCGGCAATCTACCTATACAATGACCTAGTAAAAAATCTTAAAAAAGCTAAAAACGCTATAGAGAACAAATACAACAATGCTGTTGATTACGGAAAAGAATTATCTAGTAATGTAACAGATATTAAAGGACATGTATCTAACGTAAAAGAATACACTGCAGAAGTTAAAGAAAATTTAGGAGACGCAAAAAAAATCGTTGAAGAATTCAAACCTTCTGTAGAAGCTTATAAAGAAAAAGCACTTTCTTCTTTTGAAAAAATTAAAGATCAAGTTTCTAATATAAAGAAAGACGTTGACGAATCAAATGTTCAAGAAAAAGTTGAAGATTTCGCTAACAGATCATCTGAAACGTTAGACTCTGTTAAAGGTCGTGTTGAAACTGAAGTTTTAAATAAAACTCCTGAACAAAAAGAAGAAAAATAATATAACGAGGATTTAAGATGAATCTACAATCACTAAATACTCTTCCTAATACAGGTGAAGCAGTTAAAAATTATGGTGCATATATAGGTATTATCATAATAATCGCCGTAATTTTCTTCCTAATCTGGAGGAAAAAGAATAATAAAGATGATTAAAAACTCTAAGCTAGATTAAAACTAGCTTAGAGTTTTTTACATAAATTAAGATAGTGATTTAAAAATCGTATTGACTTTCAAATCACTATCTTCTATTTTATACTATTTTAAATTATCTAATGCAGCTATTCTTTCTTTAACACTATCATATTGTTCTTGATATGTTGCTTGTTTTTCTTTTTCTTTAGCTACAACCGCTTCTGGAGCAGAACCGACAAATTTTTCATTAGAAAGTTTTTTATTTACTCTATCTAATTCTTGTTGTAATTTTTCTAATTCTTTTCCTAGACGTTCTTTTTCTTTGTCTACATCGATTAAATCACTTAATGAAACATAGATTTCAGCACCTGGTAAGATACGGCTAATGTCAGTTTCACTTGCTTCTACTTCGCGTTCGATAATAAGTTCGCTAGGACGAGCAAATTTCTCTAAGTACGCACTACCACTTAATAGTACTTCTTTTACGCTATCTTGTGAGTATTTAATCTTAATAGGAATCTCACGAGACATTGGAGCATTAACTTCACTACGGATGTTACGTACTGCAGTGATTACATCTTGGATGAATTGCATATCTTCAGTTTCTTTTTCAAACACTAGACTTGCATCAACTTTAGCAAATTCACTAGTTACAATACTATCTCCTGTGTGAGGAATGTGTTGCCAGATTTCTTCAGTTACGAATGGCATAAACGGATGTAACATTTTTAGAGAAGCATCAAGTACATATACTAAAATAGATTTAGTAGTTTTCTTCGCAGCTTCATCTTCACCATTTAATGAAATCTTAGCAATTTCAATATACCATGAACAGAATTCTTCCCATACGAAGTTGTATAGAATACGGCTTGCTTCACCAAATTCATATTTTTCGAATAATCTTTCGAAGTCTTCAATAGTTTTAGCAAGTTTTGTTAAGATATATTTATCAGCTAATGTTTTTTCTCCAGTTAAATCGATATCGCTGTATTCGAAACCTTCAAGGTTCATAATTACGAAACGAGAAGCATTCCAAATTTTATTGATATAGTTCCAACTTGCTTCGATTTTCTCAGTTGAGTAACGTAAGTCTTGACCTGGTGTTGAGTTAGTAGCTAAGAAGTAACGTAAGCTATCCGCACCGTATTGTTCGATTACTTCCATTGGATCTACACCATTACCAAGTGATTTACTCATCTTACGACCTTGTTCATCACGCACTAAACCATGGATTAAACAATCTTCAAATGGACGAGTTCCTGTAAATTCTAAACCTTGGAATACCATACGAGCAACCCAGAAGAATATGATGTCATATCCAGTTACTAAACAGCTGTTTGGATAGTAACGTTTGAAATCTTCGCTTTCTAAGTCTGGCCATCCTAATGTAGAGAATGGGAATAATGCTGAAGAATACCAAGTATCAAGAACGTCTTCATCTTGAACATAGTTTTCAATATCTTTTGGTGGATTTACATCAACATAAACTTCACCAGTTTCTTTGTGATACCATGCTGGAATACGGTGTCCCCACCATAATTGACGTGAAATACACCAGTCTTGGATATTTTCCATCCAAGTATTTAACGTATTTTCAAAACGAGGTGGATAGAAGTTGACTTTTCTATCTGCATCTTTTTGATTTTCTAGTACTTTATCAGCAAGAGGCTTCATGTCAACGAACCATTGTTTAGAAAGATATGGCTCAACAACAGCACCACTACGCTCAGAGTGTCCTACTGAGTGAAGGTGTTTTTCAATCTTGAAGCATACTCCACTTTCTTGTAAATCAGCGATAAGAGCTTTACGACATTCGAAACGATCCATACCGTTATACTTATCAGCGTGTTCATTCATAACAGCACCTTCATCCATAACGATAATACGTTCTAAGTTATGACGTTCACCTACTTCAAAGTCATTTGGATCATGAGCAGGAGTTATTTTAACTACTCCACTTCCGAAATCTTTTTCTACATATTCATCTGCAATAACAGGAATTTCTTTATTTGTTACCGGTAAAAGAACTGTTTTACCAATATATTTTTGATATCTTTCATCATCAGGATGAACAGCAACCGCAGTATCACCGAATAGAGTTTCAGGACGAGTAGTTGCTACTTCTAGATAGTCTCCACTTCCATCAGCTAAGAAATATTTAAGGTGATAGAATGCACCTTCTACGTCTTTGTGAATTACTTCGATGTTAGATAATGCAGTTCTTTGAACTGGGTCCCAGTTAATAATTTTCTCACCACGGTAGATTGTACCATTGTTGTAGTGATCTACGAAAATTTTCGTTACTGCTTTATTTAATCCTTCATCTAGTGTAAATCTTTCTCTTGAATAGTCTAAACCTAATCCAAGTTTAGCCCATTGTGCACGAATATATCCAGCATACTCTTCTTTCCATTCCCATGCACGCTCTAAGAATTTTTCACGACCTAAGTCATAACGACTTAATCCCTCTTCACGCATTTTAGCTTCTACTTTAGCTTGAGTAGATATACCTGCGTGGTCCATTCCTGGAAGGTAAAGTACGTCAAATCCTTTAAGACGTTTGTAACGTGTTAACATATCTTGTAAAGTTGTATCCCAAGCATGCCCAATGTGTAATTTACCAGTTACGTTTGGTGGTGGAATTACGATTGTATATGGATTCTTTTTACTTTTATTATCAGCTTTAAAAACTTCTTTTTCCAACCACCAGTTGTAGCGATTATTTTCTACTTCGGTCGGATTATATTTTGTAGACATTTCAGTCATGACTGTTCCTCCTAAATTTTTATTTTATTATTAATTATTTTTGCGATTGTTGCAATTTGGCTAGCCGTGCGAATTTTCCGTTTTGGTACGATTGCATATGGGTCAAAAATA
>CALHQV010000049.1 GCA_938038035.1 uncultured Gemella sp.
ATCTTCTACTGCTTTCTTAGCTGCTGTCTTAGCTTCTGGTTGTGGATTTACATTGCTAATCGCTGTTGTTCCTGATGTTTTCGCATTATCTAATGCTGTTTTTGTCGTTACTGAATTATCATTAATTGCTGTTAAAGCTTTCGTCTTATCAGCATTAACTTTTTCGATCGCAGCTGTTTTTTCTTCAGCTGTAGCATTTGTATTTCTATTGATTTCCGCAATTTTTTCTTCAGCAGCTTGGTTAATCGCATCAATTGCTGGTTGTTTATTTAAACTTGTGAACTCTGATAAAGGTTTTGTATCAGTTGAACCATCTTTGTAAGTCACAACAAGATTTCCATTACCATCTTTTGTAATCGTAGAAATTCTTGTTGCCTGATTATCTACAACCTGTCCTCTCTTGCTAGTAAAATTGGCATCATCGTTAGTTTGAGAATATTCGATTTTTACTTTCCCTTTAATTTTCTCAAATTCTTCAGTTGTAGGATTCGTAGGATCTACTACACTCACCTTACCTTCAGGTGCTTTAATATCGTATTTCGATGTTTGGTTCTTCACTACAAATTCAACATATCCCGCTATTTTTTGACGTTCTGCAGGATTAGTAGTTGCATTGATTCTTCCGTTGAAAGGTGCACTTTCTCCGTTATTATCGTCTTTAGCAACAATTACACTCGTCCATTTTTTACCAGCTGTAAGGCTAGTTGTTCCTGTCATTTTAATCGTAGCAGTTTTCTTGTCTTCAGAAACAGAACCTTCCCCACTAGCAACTGCACTATCAACGATATTCCCTACTGCTAAACCATAATTAGTTGCATTATTATAATTAATATCACCAGGTCCTCGAAGTTTTAGATCTTTAATTTTAGATTCATCTGTTGCAGTAAATGTTAAATCTGTCTCCTCTCCAGAATATATATAAATATTTCTGTTCGCTTCGTTTGAATACGGCAGATTAACAACAGGTGGAATATTTTTTTGTACAATTTCCCCTACAGGTTTTGTCTTCGTAGAGCCATCTGTAAATGTTACAACGATATTATCTCCAACGATACTAACTGATTGGATAACATCCTCAGGATGTTCTACCAATGTTCCACGCTTATCAGCAAGCCTTGCATCTTCGTTCGTTGTTGAGTATTCTAATTGAATACTATCTTTGATTTTTTGTAAGTCTTCCGCTGTTGGGTTTGTTAAACTACTTACAGAAATTTTTTCGTCAGTAGGTTGAGATCTTAGAGCATATTTCTTAGATTGCGCTTTTAATACTAAGTAGAAAAACCCTGGATCCGTTATATCCGTAGCTTTTTTAAGATTTTCTCTACCTTGATCATCAACTACCTGCACATAACGAGTCCCTATATTAAGTGTTTGAGTCTCTTGTTTTGTATAATCTCTGTGTTTTTTCAGTACATCATTTGGGCGACCAGTAATGACGATTTTTGCAGGATTTGCTTGACTCGCATCTGATGTTACTCCTACTGTTTCATCACGGTTTATTACTGTAGCAGTAAATCCAAACTGTATATCTAGCTGATTAGTCGTACCGGGAACATTATCAAATTTATTTCTAGATCCTTGTTTTATCGTTGCATAACGAATCTTTCCTGTTTCAGAATATACTGGTATTTCTAATGAAAAGTGCTCTTCGTTATATATGTAGATTTTCTTCTCTGATGGAATCGAGAATGTGAACTCTACCTTTGGATCTTGGTTGACAGCTGCACGGAATGCAGTATTCTTCCCAATCTCTTTTTCATTACGAGGATCTTTCGCTCCTGTATTTTCAATTGAATTAGTTTCAACTCTGTTCTCCGTATTTTTAGCTGAGTTAGTCTCAACTTTTTTCTCCGTATTTTCAGCTTTATTATCTACAGTTCCTTTTAAAGTTGTAGACTCAACTACTGGAGTTTCTTTTTTCTCAACTGGTTTGTTTCTTAGTTTTGAGTTAACAGAAACCACTAATTTTTGATATGCTTTAGTTAGTTCTTCTTGTGTTGTCGCGCTGGCTAAAGTTGCTTTTGCTGCATTTAAGTCAGCTACTAAACTAGCTACACTTTCTTCTGTTTTGTTCGCATAAACCCCATTTGAAATCTTTCCTTCGATTTCACTAATAAAGCTAGATAGTTGTGTTTTATCTAATGTTTTTACTGGCTCTTTTGCTGCCTCTTGTTCAGTTTCTTTTGCAGCATCCTTTACTCCTAATTTTGCTGCTACACCTGCTGCTACTTCATCTTTTGTAGCTTCTTTAACAACTGGTTCAGCCACTACTTTTTCTGAAACTGCACCACCTAATGTCGCACCTTCATCTTTTGAGTTATCTGTTGTTGTGTTTTTTGACACATCCTCACTAGCTTGCGCTACTGCTCCAGCACCAAAAAAGATACTTGCACCTATCACTACTGATGCAGCACCTACCTTAAATTTCTTAATCGAGTAAGTTTCTACTTTTGTTCCTTCTTTTGTTTTCTTTAAATATCTATTATTTTTTCCTATCACCGATGCATCCCTCCTTAAAAATTCATCACTTCAACTTAACTAATATTTTTTTCTCCATTAAAGGATAATAAAACACAGACAAACATGTATTATCATCCCATTTTATAATCATTATTTCATACCCTATATCTTACCAATTTTCACTGTTTTTTTCAAATCATAACCATGCTCTAATAGTATAATATATATTAAATTATAAAATATATTTCCCGTTATAAGAAAAACAAAATTATCCTTAACATTATTACTTTGTATTCTTTATAAAAATCATCTTTCTCAAGCTTGTCCAT
>CALHQV010000050.1 GCA_938038035.1 uncultured Gemella sp.
GTTTTGTATTTTCTACAGTTCCATTATTGCTTGAATTATTATTAGGTTTATTATCTGGAGTAGGTTTATCTTGAGGTTTGTTATTTCCTGTGTTTTCACTAGTTCCAGGTTTTACTTCAGTAGAACTGTTATTAGTATTATTTGAAGAGTTATTTGTACCATTATCAGCCGTGCTACTATTAGAATTGTCGCTTGGTTTTGTATTTTCTACAGTTCCATTATTGCTTGAATTATTATTAGGTTTATTATCCGGAGTAGGTTTATCTTCAGGTTTGTTATTTCCTGGGACAGTTTCTTTATCATTTTTATGTTTAGTATATTCTTCTAATGCTTTATCTATGTTAGATTTTTCTTCTAAAATTTTATCTATCGATTTTTCTTCATCATACACTTTTTGAGCTTTTTCAGTAGATTCTTTTAGTTTAGCGTATGCTTCTTTATTAATTTCTTCTTTATCTTTGTCATCGCTAACTAGGATTTTAGCTGTTTCTAAAGGTAAAAGAAGGTTTGCTCTTTCAGTAGCAAATTTTTTAGCAACTTCATCATTAGTATTTTCAACAGGTTTGTTAACTTCGTTGTTAGTAGGGTTATCAACTTTATCGTTAGGTTTGTTGCCTTCGCTGTTAGTAGGGTTATCAACTTTATCGTTAGGCTTGTTGTCTTCGTTGTTAGTAGGGTTATCAACTTTATCGTTAGGCTTGTTAGCTTCACTATTATTAGGAGTGTCTACTTTATCGTTAGGTTTGTTGCCTTCGCTGTTAGTAGGGTTATCAACTTTATCATTAGGTTTGTTGCCTTCACTGTTAGTTGGATTATCAACTTTATCATTAGGTTTGTTAACCTCGCTGTTAGTTGGATTATCAACTTTATCGTTAGGTTTGTTGCCTTCGCTGTTAGTTGGATTATCAACTTTATCATTAGGTTTGTTGCCTTCGCTGTTAGTAGGGTTATCAACTTTATCGTTAGGTTTGTTGCCTTCGCTATTAGTTGGATTATCAACTTTATCATTAGGTTTGTTAACTTCGCCGTTAGTTGGATTATCAACTTTATCGTTAGGTTTATTAGTCTCATTATTAGATGCATCAGTGTTGTCACTTGGTTTATTTACTTCAGGAGCAGGAGCTTCTTTTAATCCATTGACTGCATCTTCGATTTCTTTTAATAAACTAGAACGAGTGTCTTCTAGATTTCTTGTTTCTTTAGCTTTGTTTATGAATTCAGTTGCTTTAGTAATAGCTGTAGTTAAATTATTTTTAGACTCATCTGAATAATTACTTGCAGCTAGTTTGTCTTGAGCTGATTTAACAGCTGTGTCTAGTTTCGAAGTATCATATCTAAGAAGGTTATAGTATGTTTGAACATCGTTAAATAATTTCAAGATTTCATTAGATTTAGGGTTGTTGTGCACTAAGTCTTCTAGTTTATCTATTTTTCCTTGAAGATAGTTATCAACAGCGTTGATGCTTTCTTCACTATAGTTTTTGCTATCTTTATCAGAATTGAAGTTTGCTACAGCTTCAGCATTTGAAGTTCTTAGTTGAATAAGTAGATCATATTGATTTTTTAAATCTGATAGTTCAGTAAATGCAGTAGAAATTTCTTCGGTGCTTGCATTATTATTTTTTAAAACATTTTGTGCTGCGTTGATTTTGTTACCAAAGTTTTTGATTACCGCCATGTCTTGGCTCACATTTGCGTTTTTAAATACATTATTCCAACTATCATAGTATTTACTTGTTGTAGCTCCGAATAGTGCGTTTAGTTGTTTTTTATCTGCAGTGATAACAGCATTTTCTTTAGGATATTTTACAGATAATACAGCTATATTTTCATGTTTATCAGTACCGAATAATGTACTGCTTGCAAAAGTGTTAAGTTTTATTGTAGATGGTTTTCCTTCGATAGGTATTCTAATTTTTGAAGGATATTTATAAGAATTAGTCACATTATTATAAGTAACATCAGCAGTATCTTCTTTTAAAACTTGGACATCTTTTTCGGCAGTTCCGTCGAAGTATGTAAGTTTACTCATAACGGCAACGTTAGTTGTTCCATTATTCATAGGGACAAGGTCTAATTCTAAGTAATTTTTTCCGTTTTCGGTTACTAGATACACATTTTTAATTATTCCATTTGCCATAGAAGGGCTAGTTAAATCTTGTTTTAATAATGAGCCTTCTAATTGAACTTTATTATTAGAATCTGTAGAAGGAGATTCTGATGGGTTACTTGGTTGATTTTGAGCTGAATCAGCAGAATTATTAAATGTATTTACAGCGTTGTTAAGTTTATTTAATTCAGCTAGCAACTCTTCTTCAGTAGAAGTATCATTATTTAATAATTCTTTAGCTTTTGATAGCTCATTTGTTAAAGTAACAAAGGCTGCTGGTTCTTTTTTACCTTGTTTTATTAACTCGACTTCAGCTATTTTTTTCTTAAGCTGCTCTTTAGCTGAAACTTGTTCTGCTCCAGAATTTTGAGAACTATTTAAGTCTTCTATAGCGAATTTGAATTGTTCTTTGTAGTAATCTGTTAAATCTGTATTAACTTGATCATCTGTATCAGGAGATTCAGGAGTTAATTTAGCATTAGCAACATACGCTTTTGCCTCATCAATTAATTGTTTAAGTTTAAGTTTAGATTGAGTAATTTTGTTGAAATTGTTGTAAGCTTCTTCAGCTTTTTTGATTTCTCCTGAAAGTTCTTCAGTATTGATGCGAAGATAGTCACCTAAATGTTGAACTTCTCCTGTAAGTTCATCTAGTTTTTTGTATACTGTCACAGTTCCTTCTTTGTCGAACTCGTTTGAGTAAGTTTCTTTTTTACCTTCTATATCGACTGGTTCAAGGGCGTTTATTTTACTTTCAACAGCAGCTAATTTTTCTTTAACTAGTGCTTTACTTTCATTAGTAAAGTGAGTGTTGTTTTTCCAATCATTTTCATACTGATTTTTTGCGTTTTGCAGTGATTTATAAAGGTTAGCTAATGAATCTAATTTAGTAGTTTCATCTAATAGTTTGTTTATAATATTATCTACTTCGTCTTTAGTTAATGAATCGCTACTTAGAAGTTGCTGAGCTTTAGTAATTAATTGATTGAATGAAGTTTTGAACACTGGTTTTAAATCTTTATAGTTATCTTGTACTGAATTGCTTGTATAGTAATTAACTTTATCTCTTAAAGAAGCTTTTAGAGGTGATTCTTTTTTAGCTTCTAGTTTTGTAGAGTAATCAATATATAAGTCTGTTGGTTTTGTAAAGTTATCGATTCCGTCTTTTCCTAATGAGAATGAGTCTTTAAAGTTAAAGTTTCCTAGAAGAGCTATTTCAATATTTTTCTTAGTTGCATCAACTGTAAGTTTTAATTTAGTAGGGTAATCACGTCCTCCAATATTTTTTGTTTCTATTACTTCAGCATTTGCATCTGTATTTCCTAGGCTGTTGTATTTGAAAGTATCGGCTAGAGCGAAGTCGATAGCTCCTCCCATGATTTTTGGTTCTAATGTTAGTATAATTTCGTTTTTACCGTTTCCTAATTCGTGAACTTCTACATTTTTTATAAGTTCGGTTAAATCACGACTGTATCTTGTTTTAATAGGTTTATCACTACCTCTTTCAACAAATTTTGCAGTTACATTATACGGTTCAGCTGGCTTAGTAGTGTTTTCAACAGGAGCCGCAGGAACTGTTTCTCCTTTTCGACCGTCTTTTGTAGTAAGATTATTTATCGCTTCAGTTAATTGTTTAACAAGATCTGATGTCTCATTAATTTGAGGATTATAGCTGTTTGTTTGGTTAATCCAGTCTTTAGCGTGGTTTAGAGCTTGTTCAAATTTTTCAAGGCTTACAGGTTCATATTCACTTTTTATTTTTCTATCAGCGATATCGATTATTCTTTTTAGTTCTGTAGTATTGTATCTTAAGTATGTGAAGTTCGCGTTATCGAAGTCTTTAATTAACTGAACTAGTTCTTTTATGTTTCTTGTATTTTTCAATGAAGGAACACTTTTAATATAATTTTTGTAGTTTTCTATACTTTCTTTTGTGTATGTTTTTTCGTTATAAAGGTCAAAGAATTCTAATAGTTTTGCAACTTTAATATCTAGTACTTCTCTTAATGTTGCAATGTCTTCCATTTCATGAATTGGTGTAGAAATTTCATAAAGTTTATCATAGTTAGCGTTATCTGAACGTCTCAATTCTTGTAGTTTTGTTACAGCTTCGCTAATTTTAGCTCTTTGTGAGAAGTCAGCAGCTGTGTCTGAAGTATTCTCTTTTGTTAGTAACCATTCATTAACCTTATTACCACGATCAATCCAATTTTGAATTTTTTCATTTAATTTTTCTCTATATTTAGGGATAGCTTCGTTACTTTTTTTAGCAGCTGAGTAGTTAATATCTAAAGCAAATGGACCTGTTTGTTGTTTAGCGCCGTTTTTATCGATATAAGTCATATTTGAAATAACCAATTGTTCAGCTTTTAATTCACCAGGAACACTAAAGGCTACGATATGTTGATCTTCAGCAGAAGGACCTAGTTTAACGTTTGTATCTAAACCAGAAACTTTATTAACAACAAAGCTTGTAATTTTGCTAACTTTATCAGGGTTAGCAACAAGATTAATTTCGATATCTTGTCCTTGTTTGTAGATACCAACTAAAGACTCTTTAAATAGATTTTTAATTTCTTCTTTATTATCAACTACTTTTTTATAAAAGTCTTGTTGACCATCGCTAGATACAGTTACCATTGTTGGAGTTTTAAAGTCGGTAGTAGTGTAAAAACCGTCATCTTTTAAATCATGATTCACATCAAAGTTATAAAGTTGGATATAATATTTTAAAGTGTTTATTGCATTCTGTGCAGTTTTTTCTGTATAAGAGTTAGCGTCTAGTTTTGCTTTTGCAGCAGCAGCTTCGCTCCACATGTTATACCAAGGGGTAGTGTCAATAACATCATCGGGAACTTGGTGATTTTCAAATGTTACATGGTAATAAGGAAAGTTAGAAGTTTTGTGGAAAAAAGTAGTTCCTAAGTATCTATTTGTGATAGACTGATCGTTAAAGATTTTATTTATTATTTCATTTAGCTCAGTCTTAGTTTTTTGACTGGCTGCAGTATCTCCGAAATCAGCTTTTGCTATATTGCTATTTGTTGGCCAAGCTTGAGCTGTGATAGAAGATATAGTAAGTGCCAATGCAACACTCATACTTGATTTTAATAATTTATTTGTTTTCATGGAATTTCTCCTTTTGTATATAATATAATAATTTATTCTAATATTAATTTTTCAAGGTTAATTAAAGATAAATCAAAT
>CALHQV010000051.1 GCA_938038035.1 uncultured Gemella sp.
CAAAAAATAAAAATATGTTATAATTGAAGTAAGTGCATAAAAATTGATATGGAGGCATTTTAATGAGTAAATTATTAGAAGATTTAAAATATAGAGATTTAGTTTATCAACAAACAGATGAAGAAGGAATAAAAGAATTATTAGAAAAAGAAAGTGTATCTATTTACTGTGGAACAGACCCAACTGGTAACTCATTACACATTGGGCACTTATTACCATTTTTAACATTAAAAAGATTTCAACAACATGGACATAAGCCTGTTATTTTAGTAGGTGGAGGAACTGGTATTATCGGTGATCCATCAGGAAGAAGTGAAGAACGTCAATTACAAAGTCTTGAGGTAATTGAAGATAACGCTCGCCGCCTTGAAGGACAACTTCGTAATATTTTCCGTGGAGATGACAATATCGAATTCGTAAACAACCGTGACTGGTTAGGAAAATTATCTATGATTGAATTTTTACGTGATTACGGAAAATTAGTAAACATCAATTACTTACTAGCGAAGGACTCAATTTCAAGCCGTCTAGATAATGGGTTATCATTTACAGAATTCAGTTATACTATACTACAAGGTATTGACTATGCATACTTAAATGAACACCATAATGTAAAATTACAAATTGGTGGTTCTGACCAATGGGGTAACATTACTACTGGTCTAGAAATAATGAGAAAACTTCGTGGAGATGTTGAGGCATATGGATTCACTATCCCATTAATGCTTAAATCTGACGGAACTAAATTTGGTAAATCTACTGGTGGGGCAGTGTGGTTAGATCCAGAACAAACAACACCTTATGAATTTTACCAATTCTGGTTTAATACTGCGGATACAGAAGTAGTGCCGGCTCTTAAAAAATTCACATTCTTAGAAAAAGACCAAATTGAAGCATTAAGAGAAAGTTCAGAGAAAGAACCACACTTACGTCTTGCTCAAAAAGCATTAGCTGAAGAAATGGTGAAAATTGTTCACGGTGAAAAAGCATTAGAAAGTGCATTAAACATTACAAAAGCATTATTCTCAGGAAACATTAAAGAACTAACTCACGATGAATTAAAAGCAGCTGTTAAAGGAATGCCAAAAGCTGAATTAGAGAAAAAAGAATACAATATCGTTGATTTCCTAGTGGAAAGTAATCTAGTTCAATCAAAACGTCAAGCACGTGAAGATGTAAACAATGGTGCTGTTTACGTGAATGGTGATAAAGTTACAGACTTAGAATATGTTGTAGAAGCTAAAGATAGACTAGAAGATGGATTTACAGTACTTAGACGTGGTAAGAAGAAATATCTGTTAGTAGAATATAAATAATTTAAAAGTAACATATACATAAAGAGGGGAACCGAAATGAATCTAAAAGAAGTTGTTGGTAAAAAGGCTGTAGATTATGTAAAAGATGGTATGATCGTTGGGTTAGGGACAGGTTCAACTGTATTCTATTTTGTTCATGCATTAGCTGATAGAGTAAAAGAAGGATTGAATGTTGAAATGGTATCAACATCGATTCAAACGGTTGAACTAGCTAAAAGCCTTGGTCTTTCAATCAAAGAACTAGAGGAGATTGATCATATTGATCTTGCTGTTGATGGAGTAGATGAAATCGATAAGAATTTTAATGCGATAAAAGGTGGAGGAGCAGCATTATTTAGAGAAAAAATAGTTGCTGATATTGCTCGTGAAGTAATCTGGATCTATGATGAGAGTAAAGATGTAGAAAAACTAGGAAACTTTAATCTACCTGTAGAGATATTGCCATTTGGTTATAGTCATACTATAAGAAAAATGGAAGAAGCGGGCTTAAAACCAGTGTTAAGATTAAAAGAGGGAGCAACTCTTATAACAGACAACAATAATTACATTGTAGATTTACACTTAGGTTATGGATTTGATATTAAAGCTGTAAAAGAAAAACTAGAAAGCATAGTAGGAGTAGTAGAGCATGGTTTATTTTTAAATATGTGCAAACTATGCATTAAAGGAACAGAACAGGGAGCTGTAATTATAGAAAATCCAAATAATTAAGGACGTGAAGGAAAGTTATGAGGAAGAGTTATTTAAGAGGAACATGGTTAAAACTATTCTTTGCAATATTGTTCGTTCTGATGAGTATCGGGGGGATCCAAAGCATTTATGATGATAGAACAAAATCAGCAGAAGTGCAGTATAAAGAGGGAAAACAATTCCAAAAATCTAGTGGTTATACTTTTATTAAGGTAGAAGCCCTTGAAGAGTTAGATATTACAGATGATAGCTTAAAAGATAATCAAAAATTCTATATGCTCCAGCATGAACATGGTTTTGTAATGTTAAAAGCTTCTAAGGAAGATGTTAAGAAATTAATACAAAGTAATGATATACCAAATGAAAAATTAATAGATTTAAAGGATAAAGATATTTATTCTCCTGTTAATGCCATCTTTGAAAGAGGAAGTAAGGGGAGAATGAATATCTCTCCAGAATTAAAAGAAAAATTTAAAAATGCTGCAGAGCATAGTTCACTAGTTAGAGCAAGAGTTTCAGATATAGTTAATGAAATTGTAATAAAGAAAAGTGTAGATAGTGCTTCAAGTAAATTACGAGAAAAGCCATTTCTTTCACAGTTTTATTTAACAGTGCCTGGTAAAGGATATTATTTTTTAACTTATGCAGTGGAAGTAGTAATTCTTCTTATTACATTTTTCTTAGTTAAATCGGTAATAAAAAATATTAGAAAAAATAAAGCTGAATATGAAGAACTATTTATTAAATATCCGGAGACAGAACGAGATTTAGATATTTTAGTACGAGAAGCAAAATATATAAATAAAAAATTAAAGGCCTTAATATACAAAGATGCATTAATATTATACGGCAAAGGGTTCAATTTCCAATTGTTATCAGGTTTTTCAAAGATAACTTTTGGTAGAGAAATTCGAAAAGGT
The DNA here is from genome assembly GCA_938038035.1 of uncultured Gemella sp. Classification (GTDB taxonomy): domain Bacteria; phylum Bacillota; class Bacilli; order Staphylococcales; family Gemellaceae; genus Gemella. The sequence goes on from CALHQV010000051.1 coordinate 2,927, forward strand.
AGAGTTGTAAGCTATATAGCACACTTCCACAATAATTTTGAAACAGACGAAAAAGTAAAAGTCTGCTCAAACTATAAAAATTCAAGAGAAGATATTGATGAATTAGGAAAAACATTAAAACAAACCTTTGGAAAAATAGTAAGATATAATTTTTGATAAAAAATATAAAAACATTAGAACGTTAAGAGAATATCTAAAAATAGCGAATAGAGAGTATTTCAAAAATTTCTAAAGAAAACAAAAATTATAATTATAGAAAATCTAAATAATTAAGGACAAAAAGGAAAGTTATGAAGAAGAGGAAACCAAGAGGTATAAGGTTAAAATTAGTTTTTGCTATAATGTCTATTTTTGTTAGTATTATAGCTGTTGGATCAACATATAATAACATCATAAGCTCTCCTGAAAGGTCATATGAAAAAGGTGATCAATTTGAAGGTGAAAGTATAGGGATTACATATGTTAAATTGGAAGCTCTTGAGGAACTAGATATAGTAGATAAAGAACTAGATGAAGACGAAAAATTTTATATGGTTCAACACGAAAATGGTTTCGTAATATTAAAAGCTACACAAGAAGATATTAAGAAACTAATTAAAAGTAGTGATGTATCAGAGGGGAAAATAATAAATATAAAAGATAAAAATATTTATTCTCGTGTTGATGTAAAAAGAGAAAAAGGAAGAAGCAGAGAAAGAGTTCATATTTCTTTTGAATTATTAGATAAATTCAATGGTGCAGCAAAACATAGTTCTTTGATTAAGAACAGAGTTTCAGATGTATTAAAAGAAGAGGGCTCAAATAAAACAGAAGCTTACTATAAAAAATTACAAGAAAAACCTTT
>CALHQV010000052.1 GCA_938038035.1 uncultured Gemella sp.
ATATATTAGATATTATTGATAATATAAAAGTAAAAACTATTTATGGAAATTTACCAGAAAGTGTAAACAATATATCTCAAGATTCTAGAAAAGTAGGCGAAGGAGATGTATTTGTCGCTATAAAAGGATATACGGTAGATGGTCATAATTATATAGAAAAGGTAATTGAACAAGGGGCAGCATTAGTAATTGCGAGCCGTTATGATAATTATAATGTAGAAAACTGTGCTGTAATTGTTATTAAAGAGCATGAAATTGAAAAAATTGCTAGTATGATTGCTAAGAAAATTAACGAAGGTTCTGATGTACACACTGTTGCTGTGACTGGAACAAATGGTAAAACGAGTATCTCAACATTGGTACATAATATGTTGAGAACTTTAGGAGAAAGCAGTGCCTATATAGGAACGAATGGTTTCGGGAAAAATGATGCGGAACCTGTATATTTCGGTAACACTACTCCTGATGTAGTAACATTACATAATCAGATAGGTGAATTACGTCGAGATAATATAAAAAACTTAGCTTTCGAAGCATCATCGCATGCGATGGCGTTAGGTCGTATTTATAACGTGGATATCGATGTTGCGATATTCACGAACCTAACACATGAACATTTAGATTTCCATGGGGACATGCAAACTTATGCCTATGATAAGAGTTTATTATTTTCAACATTAGGAAATAATTTATCGGATGCAAAATATGGTGTCTTGAATAAAGACGATAGTTACTATAAAGTCATTTCAAAATGTTTATATCAACAAGAAGTAAATTACTCGATAGTTGATGAAACAGCAGATTTTTATGCTTATAATATAAAACAATATAAAGAGGATAAAGTTTATAAAACAAGTTTTACATTAAGATCTCCTGAAGGAACATTTGAATGTACTACTAATTATATTGGAGACTTCATGGTAAGTAATGTCCTTGCTGCTCTAATTGCTGTTTGGGTAAAAGGTTATAGTGTTGAACAGCTAGTTGGTATTTTACCTAAGCTTGGAGCTCTATACGGTCGAATGGAAATCTTAGGTGATGACTTACCGATTGATATTATAAGTGATTTTGCTCATACCCCAGATGGATATGAAAAATTATTAGAAGCAACTCGTGAAATGAGAAAAGGTAAACGAACTCTTCTGGTAACTGGAATGGGTGGTGGACGTGATATTTCTAAAGGACCATTAATTGGTGAAATTATCTCAGAAGCAGATTATGTTGTTATTACAACTGATAGTCCTCGTGATGAAGATGTAGAAGTTCTTATGGGATCAATCGAAAAAGGAATGACTCATAAAAATTATGAAAAAGTATGGTTTAGAACTGATGCTGTTAAACGAATTATTGAACTTTCTGAACCTGGAGATGTAGTAATCTTAGCATCAAAAGGACGTGAAGATTATGAAATTCTTCAAGGTGGTAAAAAAGTTTGGCATTCGGATCCAATCGTTGCAGTAGAAGAAGCGAAAAAGAAATTTAATATTAAATAAAAAATTGAAAGGAAAATAACGTGGTAGAAAAAATTAGAGAACAAGTAGAAAAAAGAAGAACATTTGCGATTATCTCTCACCCCGATGCAGGTAAAACGACATTAACGGAGAAATTACTATTATTCGGTGGAGCTATTCGTGAAGCAGGAACAGTAAAAGGTAAAAAGACAGGAAAATATGCAAAAAGTGACTGGATGGATATTGAGAAACAACGTGGTATATCTGTAACTTCATCAGTAATGCAACTTGATTATGATAACAAGATTATCAACATACTAGATACACCAGGACACGAAGATTTCTCAGAGGATACATATCGTACGCTTATGGCAGTAGATAGTGCAGTAATGGTAATTGACGGAGCGAAAGGGATTGAGGCACAGACATTAAAACTATTCAAAGTATGTCGTATGCGTGGTATTCCAATCTTTACATTTATCAACAAAGTTGACCGTGAGATTAAAGATCCATTAGAATTATTAGAGGAAATTGAAGAAAAATTAGAAATAGAAACATATCCGATGAACCTTCCAGTAGGTATGGGACAAAACTTCTTCGGTATTATGGATAGAAAAAATCATTTCATTGAGCCGTTTAAAGAAGATAGTGATTTTGTAGAATTAGATGAAGAGTATAATATCGTAGGTGATAATCCACTTGTTCAAGATACTATGTATCAAAAATGCGTAGAAGATATGATTCTTATTACTGAAGCGGGTGTTGATTATGACTATGATAAACAATTAAAAGGTGAGCAAACTCCAGTATTCTTTGGATCAGCATTATCATCATTTGGAGTAGAAAGTTTCTTAAACTATTACGTGGATAATGCACCAACACCAAAAGGTCGTCGTGGAGTTAATGAAGAAGATATCCAACCAACAGATGAAGACTTCTCAGGATTTATCTTCAAAATCCAAGCCAATATGGATCCTAAACACCGTGATAGAATTGCATTCTTACGTGTATGTTCAGGTGAGTTTAATCGTGGTATGGATGTGAACCTAGCAAGAACAGGGAAAAAATTAAAAATTTCACGTTCAACTAACTTCATGGCGGATGATAAAGCTACTGTAGATGTGGCTTATGCAGGAGATATTATCGGTCTTTACGATAGTGGAAACTATCAAATCGGAGACACGCTTTATCAAAATAAAAAAGTTGAATTTGAAGCACTTCCTTCATTCACTCCAGAAATATTCGTAAAAGTTTCTGCGAAAAACGTACTGAAACAAAAACACTTCCACAAAGGTGTTGAGCAACTTGTACAAGAAGGAGCTATTCAATACTATAAAACATTACATACGAACCAAATCATTTTAGGAGCAGTTGGTCAATTACAATTTGAAGTATTTGAGCACCGTATGAAAAATGAATACAATACTGAAGTAATAATGGAACGTATTGGACAAAAAACTACTCGTTGGATTGAAAATGAAGAATCAATTAATGAGAACATGTCAAGTTCAAGAAGTATCTTAGTTAAAGATTTATATGATAACTATGTATTCTTATTCGAGAATGACTTCGCGATGAACTGGTTCAGCGACAAATATCCAGATGTAAAATTGTTTAGTAAACTGTAGGTTAAATCAAGTAGGTAATAAGTAGAGTAGGGAATTCCAATTTAATTATAATTAGTTAATTTTATTGACAGTTGAAAGATTAATTGTTATACTGAAATTATAAAGAAGGTGTCTCACTACCTATATACCAAAGGTGAAAGTTTAAAGAAGGTGTC
>CALHQV010000053.1 GCA_938038035.1 uncultured Gemella sp.
ATCTAATAAACTGTGCGGGGGTGACTCGACAAAATCGATTTCTCCGAAATCGCGATTTTTGAGTCCCTCCCTTATTTTAAACACATACCTTTTAGTATATTACAAAATAGCGAAAAATTCCAATAAGAAGTAAGGAAAATTCTGGAATTTTTAAACGGAAGCATGTACTATAAAATTATGTTTAACATAGAAAAATTTGAAAGTATTAGATTACATGTTATAATTAGATGATATTTGATTAAATTAAGAGAAAGTTGAGATTTAAGATGAAATACGATGTGATTGTGATAGGTCTTGGTAGTGCGGGGCTTATGATAGCGGATAGACTTAATGATAGTGGTTTAAAAGTATTAGTTCTTGAGCAAAATAGACGTGCGGGAATAAAACTGCTTTTAACAGGGAATGGACGTTGTAATGTAATGAGTAGTGACAATGCAGAAGATTTTGTCGCGGCTGTACATAATGGTAGATTTTTAAGAAGTGCATATCACAAATATAATGTTAAGAAGTTCTTTGATAAACATAATTTGAAGTTAAAACAAGAAAACAGAAGGTTATACCCAGCGAGCGAGAAATCTAGAGATGTTGTTAATGTATTTAAAATAGACCATGCGAAGATTAACTACAAAGAGAAAGTAGAAGATTTAGTATTCGAAGATGACAAACTAGTAGGTGTAAAGACAAATGTTGATACGTATTACGGGAAGAATATCGTAGTCTGCGCTGGAGGAAAAACATACCCTCAGAGTGGAAGCGATGGTTCATTACATAGAATTTTAAAAAAACATGGTGTGAAGATTACTAAAATATATCCAAGTGAAGTGGCCTTAGTTTTTGAAGACTTTAGAGAATTATCTGGGGTTGCATTACAAAATGTAAGAATGTTCCATAAGAAAAATGAGAGAACTGGAGACCTTCTGTTTACGCATAAAGGATTAAGTGGGCCATTATCAATTTCTATGGGAGAATTTGTGGCTCGTTATCCAGAAGATAAATTCTATCTAGACTTTTATCCTGACCTTAATGAGGAGGAACTTTTTGCTAAACTATGGGAAGATAATAAATTTTTACAAGGAAAATTACCGAAGAGTTTTTATAATTTTATGATTGAGAAACATTTCCCAGAAAATGTTAGTAAAAAAGAGTTAAGAAAATTTGTAACGAAAATCAAACGTTATGAGTTGGTTGATGTTAAGACGATGCCATTAGAATATGCCTTTACTACTGCAGGTGGGGTAGATCTTAAAGTAGTAAGTCCGAAGACATGCAGTCATAAAAAAATAGAGAATTTATATTTTGCAGGAGAAATCTTAGATTTACACGGGGAAATCGGAGGTTACAATCTTATGGTTGCATGGTTCACAGGAATGATAGTGGCAGATGCAATTAAAGAGAAGTATGGAATAGAATAAAAATCAGCACTAATAGTGATATCTTAAGTCTCTATTAGTGTTATTTTTTGTTTACTTTTATTAGAAGTGATAGTATAATAGTTTTATTGAATTTAAAGATGAAAGGTAAAGACAAGTGAAAAAACATTTTAAAAAAATATTAGCGACACTATTGATTTTAGTAGTTGTTGCATTTGGTTTTGTTGGGAACTATTTTTATAACTTTGGATTGAATCCGAAGGTAGATAAGAGTGCTATCGTTAATCAAGATAGTGATGGAAGTAAAGAGGATAAAACAGCTTTAAACAAGTGGTTTGATGAGACGAAGCAAACTGTCGAGATGGAGTCTGTTACTAAAAATAAACTTGTAGGATATAAATTTGTTAATCCGGATGCTAAAAAATGGATATTTGTAGTTCATGGATATACTAGTGATGCTAAGAAAATGGTTAATTATATTAAGAAATTCTATGATATGGGTTATAGTGTCTTTGCACCAGATTTAATAGCTCACGGTAATAGTGAAGGTGAGTTTATTTCTATGGGTGGTTATGATTCTGATGATTTAGTTAATTGGGTAAAGAAAATATCATCAGAAAATAACAATGCTGATACTGCATTATTCGGAATTAGTATGGGGGCGGCTACTGTAATGAATGCAGTAGGTAAGGATTTACCGTCTAATGTAAAAACTTTTATTGAAGATAGTGGTTATGTGAATTTAAAAGTAGAGTTCACATATCAGTTGAAAAAATTATTTAATTTACCGAGTTTCCCTGTAATTCCGGCGGCAAATACAGTGACGAAGATAAGAGCTGGATATTTCTTTGGAGATGTAGATGCAACAAAAGCATTGAAAGAAACTAAACTTCCAGCATTAGTACTACACGGAGAAGAAGATGGTTTTGTTCCGTTAGAACATGGGAAAGCTGCTTATGATCTAATAACTTCAGAAAAAGAATTCCATAGTTTCCCAGGAATGAAACATGTTCAGGCTGAAAGAAAATTCAGAGAACAATATTGGAATATTGTAGGGGAATTTTTAAAGAAACATTTTGAATAAAGAAAAAAGACGATTGAATAAAGGGCAATCGTCTTTTTTGAGGAGTTATTTTATGAAAAGCTAAATTTAATATAATTAGTTACTCACCGATAATAACTAACTCTTTGTTAAGTTTGTTTAAAACTTCGCAACCATCTTCTGTAACAAGAACTAGGTCTTCGATACGAACACCGAATTCTCCTGGAAGATAAATACCTGGTTCGATAGAGAAAATCATACCTGGCTCACATTTAGTTTCGTTGATGCTAGAAATATCTCCATATTCATGACATTCTAATCCAATGTGATGACCTGTACGGTGTGTGAAAAATTCTCCATATCCTTTTTCTGTAATATAATCACGACAAGCCGCGTCTATATCGCAGAATCTAACACCTGGTTTAACAGCGGCAACTCCTCGTTTTTGAGCTTCTAATACTATTTCAAATACTTCACGTGCTTTTTCACTTGGTTGTTTCCAAAATACAGTACGTGTCATATCTGAACAATAATTGTCTTTAATCCCACCCATATCGATAATTATAGCATCACCTGGTTTTACATATCTATCTCCTACAGTACCGTGAGGATTAGCCCCGTTAGCCCCGTAAGCGATGATAGGATCGAATGATAATCCATCGACTTTTAATTCTTCATGAATAGTAAGCAAATCTTTAGCTACATCTTTTTCTGATTTTCCTTCAGAAATACTATTTATAACTCTTTGGCAAGCTGCGTCGTTTAGAAGAGAAGCACGGCGCATAAGTTCTTTTTCTTCATCATCTTTAATCATGCGAACACGATC
>CALHQV010000054.1 GCA_938038035.1 uncultured Gemella sp.
AAATCTATATGATTTTTTGATATTTTTTAGTTTTGCACAAACTTTTTTCACTTTTGATGAAAATTTTAATGTTTCATAACATTTTTCACTCGCTTTCATTTCGTAATTGTTTCCACAGCAGAAAATCTCTGAATTCACAAATGGTGAAAATAACTGAAACTATTTTTTCATGAAAATCCTTTTAAAATAGGGTATAATAAAACTAACAAGTTTAAGGAGCATTTATATGTCTAAAAAAAGAATTTTCTCAGGCGTTCAGCCTTCAGCCATCCCAACCATTGGGAACTATATTGGAGCGATGAAAAACTTCGTTGCCCTGCAAGATGAGTACGATTGTACTTACTGTATCGTAAACCAACACGCGATTACCGTTCCGCAAGATCCAAAGAAATTAAAAGAGCAAACTCGTTCACTTGCAGCACTTTACCTTGCGATTGGTCTTGACCCTGAAAAGTCAACCATCTTCGTACAATCAGAAGTTCCTGCACATGCCCAAGCCGCATGGATTGTTCAATGTAATGTCGGCGTTGGTGAGTTAGAACGTATGACACAATATAAAGATAAATCTCAAAAACAACAATCTGTTTCTGCTGGTTTATTAACATACCCTCCTCTAATGGTAGCCGATATCGTTTTATATAACGCTGAAGTGGTTCCTGTTGGAGAAGACCAAAAACAACATATGGAATTAACACGTGACTTCGTTGAACGCTTCAACAGTCGCTACGGAAATGGCAACCAACTACTTGTAATGCCAGAACCATTTATTCCAAAAGCTGGCGCACGTGTCATGAGCTTACAAACGCCAACGAAGAAAATGAGTAAATCAGACGCCAACGTAAAAGAATACATCAGCATGCTTGATGAGCCTTCTGTAATTCGTAAGAAAATCAAGAGCGCTGTGACAGATTCAAGCGGTGTGATTGAATTCGACCCAGCTGAAAAACCTGGCGTATCGAACCTATTAACAATCTTCTCAGCTTTCTCTGGCGAAAGTATTGAGTCCCTTGTAGAACGCTTCAAAGGCGTTGGTTATGGCCAATTCAAAGAAGAATTAGCCGATGCGATTATCGCAGTGATGGAACCAATTCAAGAACGTTATTATGAGTTACTAAAATCTGACAAGCTAGATGAGATTCTTGATGAAGGTGCTAAGAAAGCGAACTATGTAGCGAATAAGACACTACGCAAGATGGAAAAAGCGGTAGGCTTAGTGAGATAAACTATTTTTGATTGATGAGATCCATTCTTTTAGAATGGGTCTTTTTTTATCAATTATCTAAAACATCAGTTTTATATTGAAAGAGTCATAGTGGGACACCGGTTCGAGCCTTACGTCTCTCACCTTTGAAGCTTCAAAGGTGGAGTAAGGAATTTATTCCTAACTCCACCTAATTCACATTCAATGTGATTCCCCACTATTCTTTCAATAAACTGATGTTTTTTTGATAATCAACAAGCTTTGCCATTCAGTGAATCACTCAAAATAGTTTATCTCACACCGCTGAATGGAAAGGGGCGACAAAATAAAAAACGCTAGGACAATCCTAGCATTTTCTATCGTTTGCTATTCTATAACGAGCAGGCCGGCACCAATGATTCCATTATCCCCCTTAATGGTTGATGCTTGGATATGCTCCAGAATATGTTTTTGTTCGTGATGAAGGAGTTCTGCTAACTCTTCTTTCACGAGTTCTATAAAGTCTGGGTTGTAGTTTGAAACACTACCTCCGAACACAATGGTTTTTGGATCTAGTAAGCAGACCATTCCATGAAGAACACTTGCTAATCCCATAGCTGTTTCTTCGATGATACGGCAAGCTGCTTCCTCACCATTGCGCCATTTATCAAAGATGTCTTTCGTTGTCAATGTCTCGTCTTCGTAAATTTCACGCCCAGTACGCTCGATTCCGACACCCGAACAAGCTACTTCTAACGCTTCGAGACATTCAAAGTAAGGCACTTTGACAAACCCAATTTCGCCTGAGAAACCTTCCCCGCGTAAGATTGTATTGTTGACGATGTTGGTGGCTGCGATTCCTGTTGATACCGTTACGTATCCAAACATATCTGTAGGTTTTAGATTGAGTAATCGATATTCCGCATAAGCCGCTACTTTAACGTCATTATCGATTTTTACCGGTATGTCTCCGTACGTTTCCTTCAATCTTTCTACAATTGGAAAATTAGCCCAAGGTATATTATTTTGGAAAATCGCTACCCCGTTTTCCACATCTACCTTTCCTGGTAATCCAACACCAATCCCATACGTATCTTGAATGCGTAAATCATTATCATTGAGTACTTTATCCACCAGTTGGACCACACCCTGATATAAACTTTCGGCACTCGCTGTTTGGCTTGGGCTTTGTGAACGACTAACGATCTCCCCATTTTCGTTAATCAACGCAACCGCGACCTTTGTCCCCCCAATATCAATACCAACCGCGACTTTCATCAAAATCCCTCCGTTCATTATGATTTCGCTTTCATAATTAGTTTACACCGAAAATTCTATTCTGGCTTTCCCTTTCTTGTTCTATACTATAACTATTTTGCTGTCTTTCGTGTAATTTGAAAAATGATAACTGTTTTGATAGCCGTTTGTTCATAGTGGATTTTGTGATTGGGCACCGTCAAGAGTCCTAGGTCTCTTGGTCTTTGAAGCTTCAAACGCGGAGTACGAAAAGTGTTTCTACTCCGCGTAATTCACATTCAATGCTATTCCCCATCACTCATTCCACTATAACGGCTATCTTCAGTTATCATTTTTCAACCCCTCTTCTTAAACTTTCCTCTCTTATTTAGCAAAAATTGGGTATAGAATACTGAAGGATACGATACCAAAATATCCGTTTATAATGGAAATGGTAGTGAGAACTGCATCGGATGTGAATTAGAGGGAGTTGCGAATGGTTTCGCTACTCCCTCTTTGAAGCTTTGAAGCCGAAAGACCTTAGGCTTGAGGCGGTGCCTCACAACCATGTCCATTATGTAAAAACGGATATTAAACAGGTATCGTATCCTTTTCAACCTTCGGTTGAATCTCTCAATTTTTGCACAAAAAAGGAGGGGAAGCAAATCTGCTTCCCCTCCCTAATTCCTAGGAATTATTTGTTTTTCAAGTTGTAGAACGCTGCTAGACCTTCGTAAACAGCTAAGTCACCTAATTGATCTTCAATACGTAATAATTGGTTGTATTTAGCAATACGGTCTGTACGGCTTAATGAACCAGTCTTGATTTGTCCAGCGTTTGTTGCAACTGCGATGTCAGCAATTGTAGCATCTTCAGTTTCACCAGAACGGTGTGAAACAACTGCAGTGTAACCAGCTTTTTGAGCCATTTCAATTGCGTTGAATGTTTCAGTTAAAGTACCGATTTGGTTAACTTTGATTAAGATTGAGTTTGCAATACCTTGTTCGATACCACGAGATAAGATTTCAGTGTTTGTTACGAATAAGTCGTCACCAACTAATTGAACTTTACCGCCTAAGCGTTCAGTTAATAATTTCCATCCATCCCAGTCGTTTTCGTCACAGCCGTCTTCGATTGTGATGATTGGGTATTTTTCAACTAATTCTGCTAAGTATTCAACTTGTTCAGCTGGAGTACGTTTAGCACCTTTTTCACCTTCGAAGATTGTGTAGTCATATACGCCATCTTTGAAGAATTCAGATGAAGCACAGTCAAATCCTAAGTAAACATCTTTACCAGGTTCTAGACCTACTTTTTTGATTGCTGCTAAGATTGTTTCTACAGCATCTTCAGTTCCTTCGAATGTAGGAGCGAAACCACCTTCGTCACCAACTGCAGTTACTAAACCACGGTCGTGTAAGATAGCTTTCAATGCGTGGAATACTTCAGCACCCCAACGTAAAGCTTCTTTGAATGATGGAGCACCAACTGGTAAGATCATGAACTCTTGGAATGCGATTGGAGCATCTGAGTGAGATCCACCGTTTACGATGTTCATCATTGGAGTTGGTAATTCTTTAGAGTTTGTTCCTCCTAAGTATCTGTATAGAGGTACTCCTAAAGAATCAGCTGCAGCGTGTGCTACTGCTAAAGATACACCTAAGATAGCGTTAGCTCCTAGACGTCCTTTGTTTTCAGTTCCATCTAATTCGATCATAGCGTAGTCAATTCCTACTTGATCAAATACGTCGAATTTACCTTCTAATAATGGTGCAATTTCTTCATTAACGTTAGTTACAGCTTTAGTTACACCTTTACCTAAGTAACGACCTTTGTCTCCATCACGTAATTCAACTGCTTCGTATTGTCCAGTTGATGCTCCTGATGGTACTAGTGCGCGTCCAAACGCTCCTGATTCAGTTGTTACTTCAACTTCTACAGTTGGGTTACCACGTGAATCTAAAACTTCTCTTGCATATACTTCTGCGATAATATCAAATGTTTTTGCTAACATTAATTTTCTCCTCGTTGTTTAATTTATATTTCTATTATACTACAATTTTTTAAAAATTGCTAAACCTAATCTAATTTTCCGCCTTCTAAAAGAGCTAAGAATGATTCTGGTTGTAAAGCAGCTCCACCTACTAATGCTCCATCTACGTCTGGGCATGATAGATATTCTTTTACATTTTCAGGTTTAACTGAACCACCGTATTGAATACGAACTTTTTCAGCAACTTCTTTACCATAAAGTCCTTCAACTACATCACGAACAGCTTTACACATTTTTTGTGCATCTTCTTTAGTAGCTGATTTCCCAGTTCCGATAGCCCAAATTGGTTCGTAAGCGATAACTGTTGATGCTACTTGTTCAGCTGTTAAATCAGCTAACGCTCCTTTTACTTGAGCTCCTACGAATTCAGCAGCTTTACCTGCTTCATAAGTTTCAAGTGTTTCACCACAGCAGATGATTGGTAATAAACCATTCGCAAAAATAGCTTTTGCTTTTTTGTTAATATCTTCATCTGTTTCGTGGAAATATTCACGACGTTCTGAGTGACCGATTACTACATAATTAACTCCCATTTCAGCTAATACTTTTGGTGAAGTTTCACCTGTATAAGCTCCAGAATTTTCAAAGTAACAGTTTTGAGCTGCAACTTTTAATCCTGTTCCTTCAGCAGCACTAAGTAATGTACTTAAGTCTACAGCTGGAGCTGCAATACCAGCTTCAACTTTATCTGCTGATGGTAATTTCCCAGCGATAGCTTCAACAAAAGCTTTAGTTTCTTCTGGGTTTTTATTCATTTTCCAGTTTCCTGCGATAAATGGTAATCTTGACATAATGTTACTCTCCTTGAGTTTAAAAATTATTTATTTGATAATGAATCAATTCCTGGTAATACTTTTCCTTCTAGGTATTCTAGAGAAGCTCCCCCACCTGTAGAAATGTGTGAGAATTTTTCTGCATATCCTAAAGAAATAGCTGCTGTTGCACTATCTCCACCACCAATAATAGTAGTAGCTCCTTCTAAGTGAGCGATAGCTTCACATACACCAATTGTACCTTTTGCAAAGTTTGGCATTTCGAACACACCCATTGGTCCGTTCCAAATTACAGTTTTTGCTCCCTCAAGAGTGTTTTTGAATAATTCAACTGTTTTAGGACCGATATCTAATCCTTCTTCATCAGGCTGAATATCCCCTTCAGCAACACGGCTAGGTGCATCATTTGAAAACTCTTTAGCTACAACTGTATCGATTGGTAATACTAATTTATCACCAGCTTTTGCCATAAGTTCACGAGCGTATTCAACTTTATCGTCTTCACAAAGTGAAATTCCGATTTCTTTACCTTGTGCTTTCATGAAAGTATAAGCCATACCTCCACCGATGATTACTTTATCAGCTTTATCTAATAAGTTTTCAATTACTGCAATTTTATCAGAAACTTTTGCTCCACCTAAGATTGCAACAAGTGGTCTTTCTGGGTTATCAACTGCTCCACCGATAAATTTAATTTCTTTATCTACTAGGAATCCAGAAGCAGAGTTTCCTTCACCAATGTTAGATGCAATACCTACGTTTGAAGCGTGAGCACGGTGAGCTGTACCGAATGCATCGTTTACATATACATCACCTAAAGAAGCCCAATATTTAGCAAGTTCTGGATCATTTTTAGATTCTTTTTTACCATCTACATCTTCGAAACGAGTGTTTTCGAACATTAAGATTTCACCTTCATTTAATCCTTTTACCGCTGCTTCTAATTCAGCTCCGCGAGTTTCAGCTACGAATTTTACTTCTTTACCTAATAGTTCTGATAATCTTTTAGCAACTGGCGCTAAACTTTTTGAAGCTTTATCAGCTTCTTCTTTAACACGTCCTAAGTGAGAGAACGCTACTACTTTAGCTCCTTGATTTAAAGCATACTCAATAGTTGGTAATGCTGCAGTAATACGATTATCGTTTGTAATTACACCATCTTTTAAAGGCACGTTGAAATCAACACGCATTAAGACAGTTTTCCCTTGTAAGTTACCTAAGTCTTTAATAGATTTCTTCATGGAAAGCTCCTTTTAAATATTTTTGGAATATATGAGACAAGATATAAGTCAAAATCAACTTATATCTTATCTACTCTTATTTATTACCTAATTAGATTATTTGATTAATCCTGCAAAGTATTTTAATGTTCTTACTAATTGAGCAGTGTAAGACATTTCGTTGTCGTACCAAGATACAACTTTAACTAATTGTTTGTCACCAACAGTGATAACTTTTGTTTGAGTTGCATCGAATAATGATCCGTAAGAAATTCCTACGATATCAGAAGATACGATTGGGTCTACGTTGTAACCGAATGATTCGTTAGCAGCAGCTTCCATAGCAGCGTTAACTTCTTCAGCTGTAACAGTTTTCTCTACTACTGCTACTAATTCAGTTAATGATCCTGTTGGTACAGGTACACGTTGAGCAGCTCCATCTAATTTACCGCTTAATTCTGGGATTACTAATCCGATTGCTTTAGCAGCACCAGTTGTGTTAGGTACGATGTTAGCAGCTGCAGCACGAGCACGACGTAAGTCTCCTTTAGGGTGTGGAGCATCTAGTGTATTTTGGTCACCAGTGTATCCGTGGATAGTTGTCATTAATCCTTCAACTACTGTGAAGTTATCGTGTAATGCTTTAGCCATTGGCGCTAAACAGTTAGTAGTACATGAAGCACCAGAGATAACTGTTTCAGTTCCATCTAAGATTTCGTGGTTTACGTTGTAAACTACAGTTTTAACGTCGTTTCCACCTGGAGCAGAGATTACAACTTTTTTAGCTCCTGCTTTAATGTGAGCTTCAGCTTTTTCTTTAGAAGTGAAGAAACCAGTACATTCTAATACTACGTCTACTCCTAATTCTCCCCATGGTAATTCAGCTGGGTTTGGATTAGCGAAAGCTTTAATTTCTTTACCGTTTACTACGATGCTTCCTTCTGCTGCAGATGCTTCTCCGTCAAAACGACCTTGAGTTGTATCGTATTTTAATAAGTGAACTAGTTGAGCAACTGGTGTTAAGTCGTTAATTGCTACTACTTCGATCCCTTCTACGTTTTGGATTCTTCTTAATGCTAGACGTCCGATACGTCCAAATCCGTTAATTGCTACTTTTACTGTCATTTTTTAGTTCCTCCTAAAAATTTTTATTAACTTTTTTTATTATTTTTTTGCAAATAGCCTCGTCAATAATCAGTGTTGCATTCGCTGGGTTAGTGTTTAGATAACTATATACCGCATCAGCTTTTGCCTCTCCACCAACTATCGTAAAGACATTATCAATGCCATTAACATCTTTAAAACTCATACCTATAGTAGAGGTTTTAAATATCTCTCTGCCGTTCTCATCGAAATAACTTCCAAATGATTCACTAACAGCTTTTTTCTCATTTAACACTTCTAAAACTTCTTTAGACGACTTACGTCTTTCTGCCATTTCAAAAGCATTTCCTATACTATGGATAATTATGGATGTTTTTTCTATAACATCAAGCGCATTTTTTACGACAGGCTCTTTTACAAGTTCCTCTAATGCTTTTTGTCCTATATTATCTGGTGCGTGTAACAATTGATATGCATGACCTGAATTTTTAGCCATTTTAGATGCTATATCATTTGCTTGATACTCAGTCTCCACGACAGATAAACCACCTCTTATCGGTGTTATAGTAACATTCTTTCCATAACCAAATGTTGCATTTGTTTTGCCGGCAATGTAGTACATTGTACTTCCTCCGCTGACTCCAATTACGCAATCTTTAGTTATTTTAGCATTAACCTTATCCAAAAGTAGGCTTGTCATTTCTTCTCTAGTGGCTTCATTATTAATAAAGTCACCAGCAACTATATGAACTTGTTTTAATGAAAAATGATTTTTTATAAAACTTCTTTCTTTTGCAAAGACATCGTTTATAACCGCTTCTTTTATCTCTAAAAGAAGAATCTCTCCTTTTTCAGTAACATTCATTCCTGTAGCATTTTTTGTAATCAACCCTAACTTGGATAAAACTTCACATTCTGTACGTAATTGCCTTTCTGTCATATTGATAAAATTCAATAATGTTTTTCGACCAACAGGTTGATTAACTTTAATCGTAACCAACAGTTCATATCTATTATTAAATTTCATAAACATTTCAGGTACGAGTCTACTTTGCATATGTAACAAATGTAAAATATCCATCTTATGTTTCCCCTATAGAATTGAAAATTTATTTATGGACATGACCTGTCCGGTTAGGTCGTTTCCCGACCAACTTATTTTAAAAAAATAAACTTTCTGATTAAAATTATAGCAAAGACTTAACAAAAAATCAAGCCCTTGCAGAAAGATTTTAATCAAAAAATTTATTTCTTATTT
The DNA here is from genome assembly GCA_938038035.1 of uncultured Gemella sp. Classification (GTDB taxonomy): domain Bacteria; phylum Bacillota; class Bacilli; order Staphylococcales; family Gemellaceae; genus Gemella. The sequence continues at coordinate 8,825 of CALHQV010000054.1, forward strand.
CAAGATTGTTAGTAATTCAATTTGAATTATAAAATAAAATACAAATATCATTTCATATTCTTTGTAATCTATTGGTAACTCAGAGATGTATTGACTAGGATAATTTACTTCAATATCTTTTTTCAAGTCAGCGACGTTAATATTATCAAAATTGTATCTAGCAAGTAAGTTCTCTAATTCACTATCACTATAATAGAATATTTTCTTAACTTTTGAAGAAAATAAACTATCAGCAAGTGTAATATTCTCTAATACAGATAATACTGATTGTAAATCGTGCGCTGCTTTATTAGAATTTTCCGAAATAATACTGTATAACTTTTTCAATAATAGTCTCGGGATTTTATATTTTAATTCTAAAACTTCAAAATCTACTTCTTCTGTTTTTTCAATATTATTTTGTTTTTTCACTGTTTTAGATTTAACTACTTGATTAGCATTCTTATCAACAAAAACTACTAATTTATCAGCTATATCTAATATTTCATCTTTATTAAACTCAGTTTCCCTATCTAAGTTTTTTAATGTTTTTTCTTGATCTAATTTTTGGTAAGGTCGCTTAAATTTATTTTCATCTAATAGATAAAAACCTCTATACGACTTATGATATTTAAATTTCAATTTTACACCTCTATCCTAATTTTAATCTTTTAATATACTACCATAATTGCAAAAAATATTCAACCTTCTATGCATATTGGTATCAATTCTATCAATTACTAGAACAACTCTCGTAACTTATCAAATGGTATACCCGCCTCTAATAATATCATTAATTTAATTCTAGCTTTTTGACCACTTAGTCCTGTTGTAAAAATAACCCCATCTTGTTGGAATCTTTTTCCTCCACCTTCATAATCATAAACATCCTGAGTTACACCATTAAAAGCTCGAGAAACAAAAACAACAGGAATATTATTTTCAATACAGTTTCTAATTGCTGGAACAGTTTTTGGAGGTAAGTTTCCTGCTCCTAAAGCTTCTATTACTAGTCCATCCGCTCCTAAATTACATACAGCATTAATTAACTCTCCATCCATTCCAGCATAGGCTTTTAATAGATACACTCTTTTTTCTGTAGTACTAACATTATAATGCTCTTTCTTAATCAATTTTTGGAAATATATAACTTTATTTTTTGATACAAGGCCTATTGGACCGAATGTTGGGGTTTGAAATGTAGCAACATTGGTTGTATGGGTCTTTGTAACATAGGTCGCTGTATGGACTTCATCATTCATCACTACTAAAACTCCCTTATCAGCACTTTCATCATCAGTAGCAACTACTAAAGAGCTTCTAAGATTGGCTAGTCCATCTGCTCCTATTTCATTACTTGAACGCATAGCTCCCGTTATAACGATTGGGATATTTACATCAAGAGTTAACTCTAAATAATAGGCCGTCTCTTCTAGTGTATCTGTACCATGAGTAACTACTACACCATCATACCCCTCTTCCACAGCTTCTTCTATTCTATTTTTAATCCCTAACATTTCGCGTTCTGTTATTTGAGGAGAGGCAAGGTGATATAAATCTTCTACATATAGATCAGCAATATATGAAAATATATTACCACCTACTCCAATTGGATTAGTCTCTGTAGGAGCTACTTTACCAGTTTTCTGATCTTCACTCATAGAGATAGTGCCACCAGTATTTAGTATTAGTATTTTTTTCAACTTAAGTACCCCTTCCTATTTTCTTAAATTATCATAACCATTAACTACTAAATCAACTTTTCCATTCTCAGGATTAATAACCAACCCATGAACAGGAACATCTTTCGGAATCAATGGGTGTTTCGTTATCATGTTTACATCATGAGCCACACTTTCATTAACATCATCAAAACCGTGTAACCATGAACTTAAATCAAGCCCTGAATACTGCAGAATATCTAAAGTTTCCTTACCTACACCTCTACTCTGCATTTTTTCCATAATTAAACTTGTATCAATATTTTGCATACCACAATCGTGATGTCCCATAACGATAATTTCATCAGCTTTTAACATATAGACAGCTATTATTAAACTCCTCATAATAGAACCATATGGGTGAGTTAATATTGCCCCAGCGTTTTTTACTACTTTTACATCTCCAGAAGACAAGTTTAAAGATTTTGTTGAAAGTTCAACTAATCTCGTATCCATGCATGTAAACATTACAACTCTTTTAGCCGGGTATTTATCCTCAGTTTTATATTTTTGATATTCTTCAAATTTCACAAAATATTCGTTATATTCTAACATTGAATCTAAAAGTCTCATTAATTGCTCCTTTTCAAAATCTTTATTTTTGTATATCTTTTAATTATACTACACTTAACACGTATCGTAAACTTTGTAAACTTGTTTAATAATATTTAAAACAAAAAAATGTATTGTATGAGATTTCACTCATACAATACATTTAATTATCTATTTAACCCAATTAACAAGTTCGTCAGCTTCTTTAGGACCTTTTGAACCTTGTTCATAAGTATATAATGGAGAACCTTGTTCTTCATATTTAGCAATTAGTTCATTAACAAATGTCCAGGAAGCTACGATTTGGTTCCATTGTGAGAATAATGCTCTATCTTCTCTGAAGCAAGCATCTAATAGTCTTTCATAAGCTTCTGGGGTATTTATTATATTTTCTAAAATGCAACTTTGACAGAAGTCTAAGGAAATAGGTTGTAATTCTTGTTCAGTTCCTGGTTTTTTAGCATTAAATTGGAAATACACACCTTCTTCAGGCTGAATTTTTATTATTAATACATTACCTGGAGATGATCCAACTGCTTTAAATTGAACTACTACTTGAGTTTCTCTTTTTTCTAATTTTTTACCAGTTCTTATAAAGAATGGAACTCCTTGCCAGCGCTCATTATCAACGAATAATTTTAGTGCTGCATAAGTTTCTGTCTTAGAATCGGCTGGGATATTTTCCTCTTGAAGATACCCTTCATATTGTCCCATCACTAAACTTTCGTGAACATCCTCAATCGGTTTAAGTGAAGCAAGAAGGTTATATTGACTTTCGTGGATACCTCGGCTTCCTGATTCTTTTGGTTCTTCCATCGCTACTAGCGATAACACTTGTAATAAATGGTTTTGAACCATATCTTTTAAAGCACCGCTCTTGTCATAGTAACTCGCTCTTGTTCCAACTCCAACTGTTTCAGCAGCAGTAATTTGAACATTTTCGATAAAGTCTTTATTCCAAATACCTTTGAAAATTATATTTTCAAAACGTAAAGAAAGGATGTTTTGAATCATTTCTTTACCTAAATAATGGTCAATATGATAAATTTCATTTTCATCAAAGAATTTTGCTAACTCATCATTTAGTAATCCAGCTTTTTCCAAATTCTCTCCGAATGGTTTCTCAATAATAACCTTCGCATTATTTTCAGAACAATGTTTTTTAAGTCCGTTCGTAATAGTTATGAAGAACGAAGGCGCCACTGCAAAGTAGTATACATGATTTTGAATACCTTGTTCAGCATAGAACTTTTGTAACATTTCATAATCGTCTGCATTTGTCATATCCATTTTGAAATAAATAATTCTCTTAGCATATTCATCGAATTGATCATCATCAAATTTTGTACGAGCATATTCTTTAACCCATGTGCGAGCAATATCAATATAATCTGATTGTGTGTATGCTCTACGACCTATCACAACAATCTTAAAATCATCGGCTAATTTACCTAATGCATTTAAGTTATATAATGCAGGTAACAGTTTTCTATATGTTAAGTCTCCTGTACCCCCAAAAAGTGTTATAGCTGTTTTATTTTCCATTGTTTCCAACCCAGTCATAGTGATAACTTCCTTCTTTATCAGTTCTTTCAAAAGTATGTGCTCCAAAATAGTCACGTTGCGCTTGGATTAAGTTAGCACCACTGTTAGCTGTAGTGTAGATATCTAAGTATGAAATTGCAGATGTCATAGCACTTAGTGGTAATCTGTTAGTGATTGCTAATGTAGCAACTTCACGTAAACTATCTTGTCTTGTTTCGATTACTTCTTTGAAGAATGGATCAAAGATTAGGTTTTCTAATTTTGGATTATTTTGGTACGCTTCGATAATGTTTTGTAAAATTTTCGCTTGAATAATACATCCTCCACGGAAAATTTTAGCAATTTGTGAATAATCGAAAGTCCAGTTGTATTCTTTTTCAGCAGCTTGTAGTAATTTAAATCCTTGTGCATAAGATACAATTTTCGAAATAAATAATGCATCTTTTACAATATTTTTTAATCTTTCTTTATCTTCTACAACTGCGTAAGGTTTACGAGTAAATTCTTGTTCAGCACGAACACGTTCTTCTTTAAGATTTGACATATATCTTCCATTTAAGGCAGCTGTAATAACTGATACATCAATTCCTAAATCAATAGCTTGTTCGTTAGTCCATTTTCCTGTACCTTTTTGTTGAGATTTATCTAAGATTTTATCTACTAAGTAGCTTCCATCTTCTTCTTTAACTTTGAAGATATTTGCAGTGATTTCAATTAGATAAGATTCTAATTCACCTTTATTCCACTCTTCAAAAGTTTCTTGTAATTCTTCATTAGTAAATCCACCTAAGTGTTTAAGAACTTTGTAAGCTTCAGAGATTAATTGCATATCTCCATACTCGATACCATTGTGGACCATTTTCACATAGTGACCTGCTCCACCAGTTGAAGTGTAGCTACAGCAAGGAACATCGTTCACTTTAGCAGCAATAGCTTCTAAAATTGGACGAATTTCTTCATATGCTTTTTCATCTCCACCAGGCATTAAAGCAGGACCAAATCTTGCACCTTCTTCTCCTCCTGATACACCAACACCAAAGTAGTTGATTCCTTTTTCTAATAATAAGTCGTATCTTCTTTGAGTATCTTTGAAGAAAGAGTTTCCTCCATCGATAATAATATCACCTTTTTCTAGTAGAGGTGTTAATTGTTCTATTAAACTGTCAACAGCAAACCCAGCTTTAACCATTAAAACAACTTTTCTAGGTTTTTCTAGACCGTCAATTAGTTCTTGTAGTGAGTATCTTCCTACTATATTTTTGTGTGGATGCTCCTCTAGCATTTTATCAACAACTGTTGTTGTTCTATTAAATACCGCAACTTTAAATCCGTTGTCCGCAATATTTAAAGCTAAGTTACTTCCCATTACTGATAAACCAATAACTCCTATATTCTGTTTCATTAATGAACCTCCTAATTATTTCTTACCTAAGATTATACCACTAAACATATTGAATATGGAAATAATTTTGCTCAAGAAAAT
>CALHQV010000055.1 GCA_938038035.1 uncultured Gemella sp.
GATATCTAAATTCGCTTTATAAAAGCTTTTTAGATATCTAATAAACTTTGCGGGGATGACTCAACAAAATCTTGTTTCTTAGAAATCACGATTTTTGAGTCACTCCCAAATGTAACTATAAAAATAGATCTCTAACACAGTTTAACCTATATTAGAGATTTATGCAATCTAAATTAGTATTTGATTTTATTGACCTAAGACAAATACGTCTTCCGACTCTTTTTCTTCTTTTTTCGTTCCTTTGCTTAAAAAAGAAACTTTATTAGCAATTACAGACATTTGATAGTGTTTTACTCCATTTTTGTCAGTATATACATTGTTATTCAAACTTCCTACTATATTAAGTAAACTTCCCTTTTCACAATATTTAGCCGTATTTTCTGCAGTTTTACCAAAAGTAGTAAACTCGAAAAATTCTGTATCATAATTTCCATCTTTATTTTTAAAATCAGATTGAACAGCTAATGTTGCTTTAATATAGTTTACTTTCTTATCACTTTCTTTTAATTCTGGTTTTTTAACTAGTCTTCCTATTAATATTACTTGATTTAACATAATATATCCTCCCTTAAAATAATAATTTAGATTGCTATAAAAACAATTGGAAGATTTAGTTTATAATAATTAATAAAACTCTCTTTAATACCTGGATATAAAACTAGACATATCAAAATGAATAACTTAAAACAACTATCCTCTCTCTTTAATTATAAAACTTTTCTTTATGCAAAACAAATATTTTCTGTTAAAAATCCCGATTATTAAAAAAAAAGGAGTAACTCAAAAATCATGATTTCAGAGCAACAGAAATCGATTTTGTAGAATCACTCCCTATCGTTTAATATATTTATATATTTTTAGTCTCCTTTCTCATTCATTACAATATAAAAAAACGAAAAATCGAGAATTACTCGATTTTTCGTTTTTTATTTATTAGATTTCTCTTCTTGTTCTTCTTCTTGGACGTGGGTACATTTCTTGTTCTACTTCATTTTTACCGTATCCACTTGTAAATGAGCTAGCTTCTGGTTGAGCTGGACGTTGTGCTAAGATATCTCTTTCAACACTTACTCCATCTTCTTCAAATCCAGTAGCGATTACTGTAACGATGATTTCATCTGTTTTCTCTAACTCTTCGTTAAATACTGTACCGAAGATCATGTTTACTTCATCATCACTAGCTTCTTGAACGATACTTGCAGCTGCTTGAGCCTCAAATAAACTTAATGATGGTCCACCAGTGATATTTAATAACACACCTTTTGCTCCAACGATTGAAGTTTCTAGTAATGGAGATGAAATAGCTTTTTTAGCTGCTTCGATAGCTCTGTTTTCTCCTGAAGCTACACCGATACCCATTAATGCTGAACCTTGGTCAGCCATAATAGCTTTAACATCAGCGAAGTCAAGGTTAACTGTACCAGATACGTTAATTAAGTCAGAAATACCTTGTACCCCTTGACGTAATACGTTATCTGCTTCAACGAATGCTTGCATCATTGGAGTAGATTTATCAACGATATCTAATAATCTATCGTTAGGAATAACGATAAGTGTATCTACTGCACCTTTAAGTGAGTTAATTCCTGCTGTAGATTGTACTTGACGTTTTTTACCTTCAAAGTTGAATGGACGAGTAACAACACCTACTGTTAATGCTCCTAATTCTTTAGCAATACCTGCTACGATTGGAGCGGCACCAGTACCAGTTCCTCCACCCATACCAGAAGTAACGAATACCATGTCTGCTCCTTCTAGTGCTTCTTCAATTTTATCTTTAGTTTCTTCAGCTGCTTTACGTCCTACTTCTGGATTAGCTCCAGCTCCAAGACCTTTAGTTAATTTTTCACCGATTTGAATTCTTACGTCTGCTTTAGAACGTTTTAATGCTTGAGCATCTGTATTAACTGCGATAAATTCAACGTTTTGAATTCCACTTTCTACCATTCGGTCAACGGCGTTACCACCACCGCCACCAACACCTACTACTTTAATTACTGCTGATTGATCAAATTCTTCAAACATTCTTTATTTCCTCCTGATTATTATTCAAAAAACGAATTATACATTTTAGTTATTTTATCAAAGAAGTTCTTATCTTCTTTTTCTTTATCTTTTTTCTCTTCTTCGTAATATACTTCTTCTTCCTCTTCTGTATGAGACTCGGTAATTACGGGCGTTTCAACTTTTGAATTGCTTACTGAAATTTCTTCTACTGCAGAAACATTTTCAAATGTTGAATTTGTATTTTTAACTGTTGGTACTTCATCTGTTACTTGGTAACCAAATAAAGATTCAATTTTGTAACTACTAGTTAGTGTTCCAACAACTACTGAAAGTTCTGGCGAATTAGCTCCTATTATTTTTGGAGATCCAATTCTAACATTCATTTTTCTTAGCATATCTTTAGCTAAGTCTAATACTCCCGGCATTAGTGTTGTTCCACCAGTTAGTACTACATTTCCTTTTACTCTATTTATTCCAGCTTTTCTAAGAACATCAAATGAACGCAAGATTATTTCTTCAACTATTTCTTCAATATAATCTGCTAATTCTTTTTGAGTATATGGTTCTTCATCTGGCTCTAGATTATCTAATTCAATAATTACTTGTGGCGATGCTAAATCATAAAATGCATGTCCTTGTGTAACTTTTATCTCTTCAGCACGCTTTAAGGGAACATTCAATACGTCTGAGATAGTACGAGTAATATCTTCTCCTGCCAATTCTATTGATTGAGATAGTTGAAGTATTCCATCCTCAAAGTAACTTACTGTTGTAAGTCCAGCACCAATATCAATTATTACTGAACCATAATCTTTTTCTTCATCGTTTAGTAATAATTCACCTAATGCATGAGAAGTACAAAATGTCTCATTACAATCTAGTCGTAAATTTTCAATACTTTTATATATTGTGTGAAGATGAGTTTTAGAAGTTAAAACTCTATTTCCTGTTACTTCAAAAGCATTATGTACAGTCATACCTTTAGGTTTTCTTATATTTTCAATATCATCAAGACGATAGTAATCTGGAATTACTTGAACCACTTCTCTTTCACGTGGTAATGGTAGAATTTTTGCTTCTTCTATTACTTCTTCGATATCCCTACCATCAATATCGTGTTTTGTATCAAATTTAATTTCCGCTACACTTTTTTTAATATGAGTGTGTATACTTGGAACTGCTACATATAATGATCTTATGTCTTTATTAGCTTCACTTTTGGCAATATCTATTGCTTTTTGAATATCTCTAGATGCAGATTCTACATCGATTATGTTACCACGTTTAATAGACGTAGTTTTTACGACTCCAACACCGAGTATATTCAATTTTTCATATACTACATCTGCTATAATCACTTTTATACTAGATGATCCCAGATCTATTGAAGTATACAATTGTGAACTCAAGTCAAACACTCCTTCCTTTTAAACTTTGTTATTATAATAAAATTGTAAATACACACATATTTTATTTACACATACTA